>JAYUAL010000489.1:0-2926 GCA_043741355.1 Gemmatimonadales bacterium
GCCGGCGGCGAGAATGCCGCGGGCGCCCTCCATTTGCTGGGCCACATCGATCGGCAGTACCCCCGCCTCGCGCACTACCGCCCGGAACATCCAGTCCACCCACGATTCCTGGGAGGAAAGTCCCGGGTTCGATTCGACGCCCAGCACTGGAGTACGCGAGAGCGGGAGGAGCATCGGCAACAGCCTGATCCATTCCGCCAGGCGGCGGCAGTCGAGCCACTGGGAATGGAACCGGTGCCGCCCGGTGTACCACACGATGCCCACGATTCAGGAGAGGAGCAGCACCTCGACCAACGCCGCGGCCTCGACGCCGAAACCGTGGGGGCTGGCGTGTTCGAAGGCGATTGCCGCGGCCGCGGCCGCCACCGCAAGCCAGGAGAGCATGTAGTTCAGGAGAAAGGCGCTCCGGTAGCGGCCGCCATTGTAGCTGGCCAAGTGGCTGGCCCAAGCGTAATGCCGGTGAATGCCGGTCCTGGTCAAGGCAGTGCAGAGCGCGCTCGACGCGCCCTGGGCGGTCCATTCCCGCACCCAACGCCGTCGGAGGGCCTTGAGGTGCTCGGGCTCTTCTTCCTCGCCTGGGACAGGCGCCGGGGGCTCGCCCGGCACGGCGGGAGGTCCCGGAAGGGCCGCCCTCGGGTCGGGGGGCCCTTTCGGCGCCACAATGCGGAAAAACAGGTCATAGATGCCGCCCGCGTTCTCGCTTCGGACCTTCTCGCGGAAATAGCTCTCCCGCGGATTGTCCTTCTCCTTCTCGTCTTCCGGGGAGGGCCTCGGTGCTACCAGCAGGCGGCGGAAGTGCTCGGCCAGAGGGCGCAGACCCAGGCCCCGGCCCTCTTCGTCCTCCCCCGGATCGTGCAGCCAGGGGTTGCCGACGCCGTCCATCGGAATCCGCACAACCGGGATGCCGTAGTCGCCCGCGAGACGAACGATGTCGCCAGTGCCGCCCGGTCGGGCCGGAAGTCCGTCCCACACCGCTATGACGACATCCGAATTGAGGCAGAGCGCCGTGGCAAGTTGCCGGTAGGCGCCGTGCTTGCCGGCGGCCCCATCCAGCTCCTGGAGCCCGCCCTCGGCCTCCGCGGCGACGCGGAGCTCCTCGAACTCCTGCACCGATGCGGTGTCCGGCTCACCATAGCCGAACTCGCCTTCCTGACAGCGGACTTCGGTGCCGTCAGGGAGCTGCTTCTTCATCTTGAAATCGAGCAGGTACCGGTCCCGCACGAAGGGGAGCAGCGCGGTGAGAAGCCATTTGCGCTTGCGGGCGCGCGCCACCTGGACGCCCAGGCGGTCGGTGCCTTCGGCGAGACCGGAGAGCACCCGCAGCACGGCGGGAGCCGGAGGGGACGTGATATCGGGATCCAGATATCCGGCGGCGGGGTCGGTCAGCACCTGGTCGACTACGTCCTCGATGGAGTCGAAGACCTGGTTGAGGCGCTCGCGGATCGCCTCGCCGGGTTGGCGCTTGAGCTTGTCCCAGCGATGCCCGGCTACGCCGACACGGACGGTGAGCCGGGGGCGCGGTGGGTGCATCTGCCCTCCGTCAAACCGAAAGAGTTTCCTGGATGCTCCGCACCGCTTCTGCGGAGGAATGGAGGTCCTTCCTTTCCTGATCGGTGAGCGCCACTTCGATGATCTGCTCGAGCCCGCCCCGTCCAATCTTGCAGGGGACGCCGCAGAACATGCCGGTGAGTCCGAACTCACCCTGAAGCCAGGCGGCACAGGGGAGCACCCGCTTCTTGTCCAGCACGATCGCTTCCACCATCTGGACCGCCGCGGCGCTGGGCGCGTAGTACGCCGATCCGGTTTTGAGGTGCGCCACGATCTCGGCGCCGCCGGCGCGGGTGCGGGCCACAATGGCGTCGAGCTGGTCCCTGGCCAGGAGCTGCGACACCGGCATGCCGGAAACTGTAGTGCAGGAAATCAGGGGAACCATCGTGTCGCCATGACCGCCCAGGACCATGGCCTGGATGTCCTCGACCGACACCTGCATGGCCTCGGCCAGGAAGGTGCGGTACCGCGCGGTGTCCAGCACCCCCGCCATGCCCAGGACCCGCTCGCGAGGAAAGCCGCTCGCCTTCATCGCGACGTAGCACATGACGTCGAGCGGATTCGATACCACGATGATGATGGACTGGCGCGCCACCCGGGCGATTTCCCGGGACACCGATTGCACGATGCCGGCGTTGGTCTTGACCAGGTCGTCACGGCTCATACCCGGCTTCCGGGCGATACCGGCGGTCACGACGAAGATCTCCGAGCCGGCCGCGGCCTCGTAGTCGTTGGCGCCAACCACCCGAGTGTCGTAGCCCTCGATGGGGCCGGACTGCCACTGGTCGAGAGCCTTGCCCTGGGGAATGCCCTCGGCCACGTCCACCATCACCACGGTTCGGGCCAGATGTTTTTCGGCGAGCCGCTGGGCCGCGGTGGCTCCGACATTCCCGGCGCCGACCACGGTGATCTTGTTCATCATGAATGAACTCTGGGTTGACGGTCGAAGTTGCGGGGCCAAAGGTAGCCCCGGATCCCTACTCTTGCCGACGGCGACGCGGCCTGGGCGAGGCCTTGGACGGAGCCTTCGACGCGGCCTTCGTAGCGCCCTCGGGCTCTTCCGCCACGAACGCGGACGCCAGCGTGGCGGCTTCTTTGGCGCCGACCTGTCGCAGCCCCTCGTAGAGCACGATGCCTGCGGCAGTCGCGAGGTTCAGACTCCGCACCTTACCGCTCGGCATGGGGATGGTAAAACATCCCTCGGGATGCTTGTCCAGGATCCGGTCCGGGAGCCCGTCGGTCTCGTTCCCGAATACCAGCACGCTGTTGGATCGAAACTGCGCCTCCGCGAGCGGTCGAGTGGCGCGCGCCGAGAAGTAGAGGCACCGCTCCCGCGATATCGCCTCGCGGAAGGCCCGCCACCCGGGATGCACCCACA
>JAYUAL010000490.1:0-15336 GCA_043741355.1 Gemmatimonadales bacterium
GGCTACCACGCCTCCGCGGCCGGCTGGGATGCCAGGACGTGAAGCGGGTGCGCTGCGATGTGGCGATCGTAGGCTCCGGCGCCGGCGGCGGGACGGTCGCGGCAGCGCTGGCGCCCCTCGTATCGCGGGGAAAGCGGGTGCTGGTGCTGGAGCGGGGGCCTCGCTTTCTCGAGCAGGATTTCACCGGTCGCGAGCTGGACATGGCTCCGGCGCTCTACGCGGACGAGGGAGGATTCCTCACCGCGGACGGCACCATGACACTCGCCTTCGCGCGCGGATACGGCGGCTCCACCATCGTCTACACCGGGACGTCGCTGATCGCGCCCCGGCGGGTCATCGACGGCTGGCGGGTGCCCGGACTCGACCATTCCGATGTGGAGCGCCGCTCGCGGAAATACATGGAAGAGAACGGTGTCCACCTGCTGCCGCCGGTGCTGGTCAACGAGAACAACAATCTGTTTGCCGCGGGGGCCGCGGCCGCCGGGTATCAGGCCGAGCAGTTTCCCCTGAATCTGCGCGGCTGCCGGGGATCCAGCCTCTGTAACCTGGGCTGCCCCAACGCCGCCAAGCAGGGCACCAACCGGGTCCAGCTGCCCCGCGCCGAGCAACTCGGCGTCGAGGTCGTCACCCGGGCACTGGTGACTCGCCTCGCGGAGCGGCGGCTCCTCGTGACGGTCTCGCCTCGCCCCGAGGGAGCCAAGGGCGCCGATCCCGAGTGGGCGCCCGGCGAGTACGAGATCGAGGCCGACACGGTCGTCCTTGCGGGGGGTGTGATGGGCACGCTGCCGCTCCTGCTGGCGAGCGGCCTGCCGGGATTGCCCCGCCGGATCGGTGCGGCGTTTACCTGTCATCCCGCCCATATTCTGGTGGCGGAACATCCCCGTCCCATCACCAACGACGTCGGCCATCCCAAGAGTCTTTTCGTGGACCGGGCCGAGGCCGAAGGCTATGTGCTGGAAACCTGCATGTACTTTCCCTTCATCACCGCCAAAAACATGACCGGTTTCGGGGCCGGCCACAGCGCCTTCATGCAGGCATTCCCCCGGCTGCAGATGATCCTGGTGCTGGCGTGCGACAAGGCGATCCCGGAGAACCGGATCGCCGTCGACAAGAACGGCGCGCCGGTGGTGCACTACCGGTTTACCGATCAGGTCATCGAATCGATGGTGCGGGCCACCCGGGCCGCCGCGCGCATCTTCTTTGCCGCGGGCGCTACCCGGGTGCACGCCCCCTCGGCGGATCCACCGCTCCTCGAGGCCCGCGAGGCGGGCCGGGTCGAGCAGCGCATCGACGCGCGCTATTTCCGGACCGGGACGATATCTATCTCGGCGGCGCATCTCATGGGAGGGGCCGGCATGGGGCGCGATGCCTCCGACTCGGTGACCGACGGGCGGGGGCGGATGCATGGACGGCCCTGGCTCCGCGTCGCGGACGCGAGCCTCTTTCCCGATTCGCTCGAGATCAACCCGTACCTCACGATCATGGCCCTCGCCGACCGGGTGGCCCAAGGCGTCATCGAGGACATGACCCGATGAAAATGACCGGCGGTGCGATCGTGGTGCGGGCGCTGGCCGATGAGGGGATCCGGCTGGCGTTCGGCATTCCCGGCACCCACAATATCGAGCTCTACGACGCATTCGGAGACTCCGATCGGGTGCGGCCGATCCTGGTCACCGACGAGCAGAGCGCCGGATTCATGGCGGACGGGCTCTGGCGCGCCTCGGGTCAGCTGGGTTGCGTGAACATCGTGCCGGGAGCGGGCCTCACCCACTCGCTCTCCGGTATCGCCGAGGCGTACATGGACTGCGTTCCCATGCTGGTGCTCGGATGCGGCATCCGGCGGGGGACCACGCATGCCTTCCAGCTGCACGACGTGGACCAGCTCGCGATCGCCGCGCCGGTGGTGAAAGCCACGTTCCGGCCCGAAAGCGGCGTCGAGCTCTATCCGGTCATTCGCGAGGCGTGCGCCCTGGCCCGGAACGGAAGCCCCGGCCCGGTCATGGTCGAGGTGTCGATCGATCTCTACCTGACGAGGCACGAAGTCGAGGCCGACTCGTGGAGCGCTCCCCCCGCCCCGGCGGTCCCAACGGCAACGCGCGAACAAGTCGCGCGAGCGGCGGCCCTGCTCTCCTCGCCAGGCGTTAAACCGCTGCTTTATGCCGGGCTTGGCGCGCAGGGAGCCACCGCCGAGCTGCGGGCTCTGGCCGAGCGGCTCGAGGCGCCGGTGGCCACGACCATTCAGGGCAAGGGCGTCTTTCCCGAATCCCATCCACTGTTTCTCTGGAACGGACTCGGTGCCTCGGCGCCTCCGTTCGTGCGGGACGTCGCGGGGCAGCGGGACGTCACCCTCGCGATCGGGTGCCGCTTCAGCGAGGTGGGCACCGGGAGCTACGGGTTCACCCCGCCGGGCCCGCTGATTCACGTGGACATCAACGGAGCGGTCCTGAATCGCAACTTCCCGGCGGAGCTCGGCGTCGTGGCGGACGCCAGGGGCTTCCTGGTGGAATTGCTGAACGAGCTCAGTGGGCAGTACACCGTCCGCGCGGTGGTGCCGCCCGATCCGGTGCTGCGCAGGAATATCCGCGAGGGACACGATGGGGTACGCCGGGAATGGATGGAGCAGCGCAGCGCCGATCGGGTCACTCCGTTCGTCCTGCTCGACGCACTTCAGAGGGAGTTTGGGCCGGAGACCATCTTCACCGCCGATAGCGGAAACGGCACCTTCCTCGCAATGGAGTGTCTCCGGCTCGAGCGTCCGGGCCGGTTCCTGGCGCCGGTGGACTATTCCTGTATGGGGTATTCGGTCCCCGCCGCGATCGGCGCCGGGCTTGGCAAACCGGGCACCCCGGTCATCGCGCTGGCCGGCGACGGAGCCTTCCTGATGACCGGCCTGGAGCTCCTCACCGCCGCCAACCAGAACGTCCCGGTCGCGGTGTTCGTGCTTCGCGACCGGGAGCTGGCGCAGATCGCCCAGTTCCAGTCCACCGCATTCAACCGCACGGTGGCCAGCAGGCTTCCCGACTACCACTTGGGCAGCATCGCCGAGGCCGTTGGAGTGGAATGGCTGTCGCTGGATACCGATGCGGAGGTGGTCGAGGTGGTGCGCGCGGCACGGGCCGTGATGCGAGCGGGGCGGCCGGTCCTGGTGGATGTGGCCATCGACTATTCGAACAAGACCTGGTTCACCCGCGGTGTAGTGAAGACCATGCTGCACCGGCTTCCCTGGCCCGATCGGATCAGATTCGTGGGCCGGGCCATCGGGCGGAGGCTGCTGGGCGGCTGACCGGGGTCAGCCCCGGAACATCCCGATCCCCTCGGTCAGCTTGACCGCCGCGTTGGCGAGCTGCTGGGCCGACGCGGTGATCTCCTCGGTCGAGGCGTTGAGCTCCTGGGTGGACGCCGCGATCTGCTCCGCGGCAGCCGCGAAGTCTTCGGTTCCGGTGGCCAGCTCCCGAGTCCGTCCCGCGATGCCGTCCACCAGCCCCCGCACTTCGTTGGCGGCGGTGGACACATTGAGGGTCCAGGCGCCGACGGCGTCGGCCTCCTCGGACACCAGCCGCAGTCCCTCCACCGCTTCGCGGGCCGCATCGCGCGCGGCCAGCCCTCCCGCGCCCAGGCGCAATAACCTGGCCCGCGCGGTGCCCACTCGTCCCGCGATGGTCCGCACCCGATCGTGGGTCGCGGCGGCCGCCAGCGTCGCCTGACCGGACAGTTTGCGGACCTCGTCAGCCACCGTGGCGAAGCCGCGGCCTTCGCTGCCCGCGCGGGCCGCCTCGATCGACGCGTTGAGCGCAAGGATGCGGGTCTGCTTGGCCACCATACGAGCCTGATCGACGAAGCGATCCAGCTCCTCGGACGCCTCGGCCAGCGCCTCGGCTTCCGCCGTTCCGAGCTCGACTTCCTCGGTCAGCCGGTCGAGGGCCTCGACGCTGGCGTCGAGTCGGGACCGGTGACTCCTGGCGAGTGTTGCCAGCCCGGCGTTCCGGTCCACCGCGCTCAGGGCGCCGGCCGCCACGGTTTCCGCGATGGCCAGGATTCGCGCGGCGTCGTCCGCGACCGCGCGCACCAGCCCGGCCTGGGCAATGGCGCGGTCGGTGAGATCCGAGGTGGTTCCGGCCACCTCCTCGGTGGAAGACACCATCTGCTCCGTGGCAGAGGAGATCTCTTCGGCCAGCGCGGCGGAATCGGTGGCCGACGCGCGGATAGCACCCACCAGTCGGCTCAGCTCCCGCACCATCCGGTTGATCCCGTCGGTCACCGCGCCGCCGCCGACCCGGCGGATGTCCTCGGCGGACACTGCCAGGTCGCCGTCGGCCACGCGCAAGGTGATCGCGGAGACGGCGCCCAGCGGCAGGATGATCGACCGCTCGAGCCAGGAGAGCGCTATCCAGAGGAAGAGGATGCAGAGCAGAGCGAAGGCGCCCAGCTTGTAGGGCACCGGCCAATCCAGGCCGCCGGACAGGAAGACCCACAGCACCACCGTCAGGGCGACGATGGCGATCGCCCCGCCGGTCTGGACCGACCGGCTCAGGGGATTGCGGAAGAGAGCCATTGAGGAATGGATATTAAGTTACCCCCATGAGCGAACACCATCCCGGCCACGAATACCGCCCCGACGCCGTCGAGGCGAAGTGGCAGGCCCGCTGGGCCGAGCGGCGCACCAATGAGCCCGATCTCGACCGGGCGGCCCGCCCCTTCTACAACCTCATGATGTTTCCGTACCCGTCGGCCGAAGGGCTGCACGTCGGCAACTGCTTTGCCTTCACCGGCGCCGACGTCTACGGGCGTTTCAAGCGGCTCCAGGGCCACACGGTGTTCGAGCCGATGGGGTTCGACGCGTTCGGCATCCATAGCGAAAACTTCGCCATCAAGCTCGGCGTCCACCCCGCCGAGCTGATTCCGCGCAACATCGCCAATTTCCGGCGCCAGCTTACCCGGCTGGGCGGCATGTTCGACTGGCGGCACTCGCTCGCCACCACCGACCCGGCCTACTACAAATGGACCCAGTGGCTGTTCCTGCAGCTGTATCAGGCGGGGAAGGCCTACAAGAAGAAGGCGGCGGTCAACTGGTGCCCGCGCGACAAGACCGTACTGGCCAACGAGCAGGTGATCAACGGGGCCTGCGAGCGGTGCGGAACGGTGGTCGAGCAGCGGCTGCTCGAGCAATGGTTTTTCCGGATCACCGACTACGCCGGCCGGCTCCTGGCCAATCTGAACGAGCCGTCGAAAATGGACTGGTCGCACTCCACCGCCATCGCGCAGCGGAACTGGATCGGGAGGAGCGACGGCGCGGAGATCGACTTCGGGAGTGACGCGGGCCCGATCCGGGTCTTCACCACCCGGCCCGACACAATCTTCGGGGCCACATTCATGGTGCTGGCCCCGGAGCACCCCCTGGTGGAGCGCCTCAGCACACCGGCCCTCCGCGCGGGCGTCACGGAGTACCTCAAAGCCACCCAGGCCAAGGGGATCGTGGCCCGCAAGGTGGGAGACAAGGAAAAGACCGGCGTCGACACTGGTGGGAAAGCGCTCAATCCCGCCACCGGCGAGCAGATCCCGGTCTGGATCGCCGACTACGTCCTGATGGAATACGGCACCGGCGCGGTCATGGCGGTGCCCGGCCATGACGAACGCGACTTCGCCTTGGCGCGGAAATACCGGCTCCCCATCGTCAGGGTGCTGGCGCGGGAGGGAGAGCCCGCCGACGCGCCGCTCGCCGAGGCCATCACCGAGACGGAGGGGTCCCGCCTGGTGAACTCGGGGCCCTTTACCGGCCTGCCGGCGGCCCAAGCAATGAAAGCAATCGTGACCTGGCTGGAGCGGGAGCAGAAGGGCCAAGGAGTGGTGCAGTATCGCCTCTATGACTGGTGCATCTCGCGCCAGCGCTATTGGGGCCCGCCGATCCCGATCATCTACTGTGACCGATGCGGCGCGGTGCCGGTGCCGGAACAGGATCTCCCGGTGCTGCTCCCCGAGATCGAGGACTTCCGCCCCGACGATTCGGGAATCTCCCCGCTCGCGCGACACAAGGAGTGGTACGAGGTTCCCTGCCCGACCTGCGGACAGCCGGCTCACCGGGAAACCGACGTCTCCGACACCTTCCTCGATTCGGCGTGGTACTACCTCCGCTACCTCTCCACCGAGCTCAATGACCGGGCCTACGACGCCGGGCGGGTAGCGCGCTGGGCACCGGTGGCGAGCTACATCGGCGGCAACGAGCACGCCGTCCTCCACCTGCTGTACAGCCGTTTCATCGCGATGGTGCTGCACGACCGCGGCCAGCTCCATTTCGAGGAGCCGTTCCGGAAGTTCCGGGCCCACGGCCACATCGTGAAGGACGGGGCCAAGATGTCGAAGTCGAAGGGGAATGTCGTCGTCCCCGATCAGTACATCGCGCGGTGGGGCGCCGACAGCTTCCGGATGTACCTGATGTTCCTCGGCCCCTTCGAGGAGGGCGGCGATTTCCGCGACGAAGGTATGAGCGGCCCGCGCCGGTTCCTCGACAAAGTGTGGGACCTGGTGGCCGAGTGCGACCGGCGAACGCTCACCGGCGTCGAGCTGCAGCAGGGCATCGTGGTGAAGTGGCACCAGACCAAGAAGAAGGTGACCGAGGGCCTGGAAAACCTTTCCTACAACACCGCGATTGCGGCGCTGATGGAGCTGCTCAACGCGATGCGGGCGGTGAATTGCGGGGAACGGAAGATGGTGAAGGACATGGTGATCATGCTGGCGCCGTTCGCCCCGCACTTCGCCGAGGAGTGCTGGGAACGGCTCGGCAATGAAACTTCGGTTTTCGACGCGCAATGGCCGGAGTGGGACGACGCGCTGACCGCCCCGCAGGTGGTGGAAATCCCGGTTCAGGTCAATGGTAAGACCCGCTCCCGGGTCCAGGTTCCCCGGGGTGCATCCGAAAAAGTCGTGGTCGCGGCGGCAACGCGGGATCCCTCGGTGACCAGGTTCACCGAGGGCAAGGATCTGATCAAGGTGGTTTACGTCAAGGACCGGCTACTCAACCTGGTCGTCGGTCCCTGAGTCGGGCGGCTATTCGACCCGAAATAGCGCCTGCATGCCCGCCATCAGATGCGGGGCGACGTGACAGTGGAAAAGCCAGGTGCCGGGATTGTCCGGCACCATGTCGGCGATGACCATTTCCATTGGCGTGAGCGAGGTCACGTCGGTGCGCATGTGGTTCGCGAGCACCGTCTGCCCGTGCCAGTGCGGAGCGTGCATTTCAAAGCTGGTCAGCGCAAACAGATACCACCGCACCCGCTCCCCCTTCTTGACCGTGAGCCCCCTCAAGTTGCCGAACGACAAACCGTTCATCGTCTCCCGGAGATTCGACAGGTAGTAGGGGTCCGCGAAGGTCACGTTCCGGGGGACTTTGCCGGGCTCGAGGGCGTAGGCGTTCACATTATCCTGCGTGAACCAGCTGGTGTTCTCATCGAACTCCCCGAACAGTACGATCAACTCACGGTCCACATCCCGGGGGGAACCGTCCGCCTTGGCCTTGCCCCGCGCCGTCACGATCATCGGGCCGATCAATCCCGCGTTCACGTCCAGCATCTCGTCCACGTGGGAATGGTACATCCAGAACACCGAGCTCCCCTCCATCGGGCCCGGACCGGCGCGCTCCGGCACCGCCCAGACGTACCGGTGGGTCTCGCCGGGAGGCACGCCGTCATCGGCCTTATCGCCTCCAGCGGTGCCGTCGGCATAACCCGCACCTTCGGAATCCTTGTTGTAGAACACGCCGTGGGGGTGGACGCTGTACGGATGGGTACCGCGATTCTTGAACACTACCTTGATCGTGTCGCCGACCTCGGCGTGAATGACCGGGCCCAAGATGCCCAGGTGGGCCCACTCGGGCCCCCGCGGGATCTCGGTGGAGAACGTGCTGTCGGTGTATCCCTTGTAGACAGCCTTCTTGTAGACATGGCCGATCCGATCGGAGCCCCGCGCCGTGAAGAGTTTGTCGATGTCGCTATACGCCCGGCCGGCGATCACATTCGAGTCGGCGGGTGCATAGTCCCAGACGAGCTCTTCGGCGGCGATGTAGTAGGTGCGGACCTTCCCTCCGGTGCCGCCTCCCGCCGCGCAGGCGGAGGTGAGCACGGTGAGGAGCGCCAGCGCGCGAACGGCACCGGCGGAAAGCGGCGGCATGGTCATGGAGTGCCTCGAAGTGGTGGGGCCTAGCGGGTCAAATCTACCTCCGGACAGAGTGTTGTCCAGCCACTGGATCGGGAGGCATCAGAGCGATATCGAAATGCCCAGAAGCACCGCCACCGGCTCCAGCAAATGCTCGAACATCTCGATGACCCCATACACCACGCCGACCAGCCCGCCGAGCACCTTGACCTCGGCCGGAGAGAGCTCCCGCCCACCATCCCCGCGAACGGTGGGATTCTGCGGATCGCCGGTAATGGAGGCGAAGAGGCGGCTATTGACCGATAGTCTCGCGTTCACCGTCGAGGCGCTCGATTCACCGGTGAAACTGATGAGATCGGAGCCGATGGTCACCGCGAGTTCCACGCGGGCGGTTCCGACAGTGCCGTTCGAGGCGGCATCGATCGAGCCGGTCGCGAAAAACTGCTGCGAGGGAACCGCAAGTTCGAACGTGACCCGGGCCGTCTGGCTCGCGCCGATGGCCTGTCCAGCCGCGCCGATCGTGAAATCGAGCCGGTTCAGGTCGTCGCTCAGGAAACCGGATAGCTGAAGCAACCCACCAGTGAGCGTCGGCGCTAGCGTGAAGCCATAGTCGAGGAACGTCTTACCGGAGGCCACGGCGCGAAAATGAAGACCCACCCCGAATCCCGAAGCCGTGCCCTGATCGGTGAGGTCGGCGTAACCGGTCTCCTGATCCCCACGGGGCTCGTGGGACCCGGGGTCGACCGCGTACAGGATGAACCGGACCCCGTTTGCCGGGGCGCCAAGCCGCGAGGGAGCCGGGACATACCGGCGGGCCGCCGGGTCGTATACGTAGGTGCGGCCCAGCACCGCGGGACGTATCACCTGGACCGCGAGTGGCCCTCCGGAGGCGGGAAGACTCCGCAGCAGCCGGAGCGCGAGTGCGGGAATTCCCGACCCGTCGAACACCGGCGCCACGGAGACGGAGTTCGACGCCCCCAGCTCCGCGGGCATCCGGCCGCTCAGCGCGGCGACCCCGGCCATTCCCGAGCCGAACACCAAGGTGTTCATCGTGGCATTCACACGGCCGGCGGCGGCGACATCGAAGCTCTCGCCCGCCGGCGCGACGATCCGCGATTCGGCGCAGCCGGTAAGCAGGGCCGCCGCGAGGATCAGGCCGGCCTGGATCTTCGGTTCGTGACGCATCGGATACTTCCTTTCCGTTGTCATAGGTCCCCCTTCTCGGCGGCCTTCTTCCATTCTTGCAGCCGATCCTGCTGCTCCCGGGTCAGCGCGTTCTTGATCCGGACCAGCAGTTGCAGCTGCTTCCGCTTCATATCGCGCTCGAGACCGAGCACCTTGTCGGCCTGAGCCAGCGAGGCCGCCTCGTCGACCCGAGTCACTTCCATTGCCTTGACCAGCTCCTCATACCGCTCGGCCATCTGGAGCTGGAGGTCCAGGAGATCCCCCTGGGCTTCCTTGATGGCGTTGATGATCGTGGCTCGCTGGGCTGGCTGCAACCCCACCTCCTGGGCGTGCTTCAGGACCAGTTGGGGGTCGAACAGCAGCCGCGCCAAGGGGTCATCACCCGGTTTCGGCGTCTGCGACTGGAGAACCTCCGTCCCCAGGGCGAGAGCAAGCAATGTGACAGCGAGGGCACGTCTCATGATCGGGGACTCCTCTGGAGTATCGGTGGACCCAGCACACGGCCGGGATCGAGTGCCTGGAGCGGCGAGCCGAGAGGCGCCTCGCCGATTCGGGGAACCGTAGAGAGCAGGCCCGGCACGGCGGCCGGAAGCAGAAAATCGGTTGGGCTGCGCCAGGCCATCACCCTGCGGGCCAGCTCGAGCTCCTCGGTGGGATCCGGGCGGCCACGGGACAGGACGGCGATGGTCAGCACCGCAATCGCCCCCCCGGCCGTGATCAGGCCCGGAACCACGCCGCGCCGGCGACCGGTGCCCCGCACCCGCCCTGCCACCACGCGGCCGAACGGTGGAGCATCAGCGCGCTCCGAAGCGCGGGAGGCCTGAAAGGCTTCATGCAACCGATGATCGTCGTTCATATCAGCCCCTCTCCCGCGAGCATTGCTCGCAACCGGGTCTTGCCTCGCTCGTAGTGCGTCCGCGCAGTTCCTACCGGCATGCCGAGCACTTCCGCGGCCTCCTGAACGCTCAACTCCTGATAGAACACCAGGTGGAGGATCTCCCGCTGCCGCTTTGAGAGTTCTCCCAGCGCATGTTTGAGGCGCGCAGCCACCTCGCCCGCTACCAGGCCGCCGGGGTCGGTCCGGTCTCCATCCTCACCGCCGCTGCGTTGGAACCACCGTTGCAGCCGAACCAGCCGCAACCAGCCTTTCCGGTGTTCTTCAAGCGCGGTTCGGCGTATCACCCCAAAGAGCCAGGTTCGAAAGCTGGAGCGCCCATCGAATCGGGCCTTCCCGTCGATGATGCGGAAATATGCGGCGTGCAGCGCGTCCTCGGCCTCCTCGCGCCGCCCGGACGAGCAGCGCAGCGCCCAGGCAAAGGCGTCGGGGTGCATCCGTGCAAGCTCGGCTTCGAGTTCGTCGCGATTCATCAGCACCCCGGCTACCCAATGAGTGTCCCGGGCCCGGCCGATATAGGACAGCCCCCGGAAACCACGATATACTACTGCTTCATGGACCTCCGCCGAGCTACCCTCGCCGATCTCTTCCGCCTGGTGCCCCTCTTCGACGCCTACCGGCAGTTCTACGGCCAGCCATCCGACCCCACGCGGGCCGAGCGATTCCTTCGGGAGCGCCTGGCGGGAAATGAATCGGTGATCTATCTCGCGGAAGAGAGCAGCGCCGTACTCGGTTTCGTGCAGCTCTATCCCTCGTTCTGGTCGGTGATCGGCTGCCGGTCCTGGATCCTCAACGACCTGTTCGTGGACCCCGCAAGCCGCCGGACCGGGGCGGGCAGGGCGCTGATGGACCGCGCGCGCGCCCACGCGGAGGAGACCGGCGCCGGAGGACTCTCCCTCGCCACGCAGCGCACCAATCTCGCCGCCCAGCGGCTCTACCAATCGCTGGGATGGCGGCGCGACGAGGAGTTCTTCCACTACGAGCTCCCGTTGTGACGCGCCGCCAGTGCGCGGCATTTCTGGGGCCGGGCCATGCGGAAGCGGGGAGAAGCGGCCTGGACTACGAAGAGAACAGGTGCCCTGATCTGCGCCTTGGCGGCGTGGCTGCTGCTCTGGAAGGCGGCTAGGGCTTGAGCCACAGAATGTGTTTCGTCTCCCGCTCCACGGCGGCTCGGCTGTACAGCAGCGGGAAATACTTCCCCTCCGCCCACAGCGGCAGCAGGTTGCCGTAATACTCGCTTCCGGGCTGTCCCGACTGGCCCGGCACGCTGGTGGCGGTCGAGTTGTCGAAATCTGCGAAATCCACCACGATCCGGTAGGAGGCGCCCGCGGTCTGGCGGTAGCCCGCGCCTGCCGTGGCGTTCACGGTGTTGCCGTCGCCTCCCCGCGGCACCGGAGCCAGGTCGAACGCGGCCGCCAGCGGGTGCTTGAAGAACGCCTGGTGGACCGCTCCCCAGCGCCATGCCGCGGGGTCAGCGCCCGCGGTCTTTGCCACGCCCGCCACCGCCTCGTCGAGGGACTCCAGGAGGATCGAGTCCCGGACCATCCGCGGGTTCCGCCCGAGCAGCGAATCAGGATTGTTCAGGAGAGAAATGAGCACAGTGGTGCCCATTGACGCGCCGGGCGTCCTGGCCGCCGGGCCGAGCCAGCGGTCCAGCGCCCGCCCCCGAAGCGCGCGGAGCCATGCCTCGTAGATCAGCGGGGCTGCCTGGTCCTTCCGCATCACGTAGTCCCATGCACCCAGCGAATCGAGCGCCACCATGAAGGCGCGGCTCCGCGCCGCGGCGGCGGGGTCGCCGCGGGCCGCCGCACGCAACAGCGGCAGCAGGGCCCGCGCCGGGAGCGAGAGCTCATCGTGCTGGAGCCGCTCGAAATCCTGCCGGGTAAATCGGGACGAATCCCGCAGCACTTCCACGAGGCGGTCATGGCGAAAGGGTTCGGCCCAGTCGTAGTTGAGCGGCCTGGTGTATCCCGGCGGGAGAATGTTGTGGTTCGCGGTCGCCACGAACCCCGAGGCGGGATTGTAGGAGGCCGGTAATTCCTCGAAGGGAAGGAACCCCTGCCATTCGTACTTGCCGTTCCCGGGCACCGGCAGCAGCCCGCTCCAGGAACGAACCGGCATCAGGCCGGCCGCGATCCATCCGATGTTCCCGTCCACGTCGGCATAGACCAGGTTCTCGGTAGGAAGCTTCCACCTCGCGGCGCCGCGCCGGAATCCTTCCCAATTGGTGGCTCGGTCCAGAGTGAGCTGCGCCAGATAGCCCGCGGTGCCGGGCTCGCTTCCCGCGAAACGAAGTGCGAAGGCCCGGCCCCGCGCGCTGTCTTCGCCTACGATGGAGCCGTGGTGTGAAAACTCCAGCCGCACCGCGCGAGCCGCCTCGCCCTTGACCCTGATGGTGTCATGAACCACCTGGAGCGGTACCCACCGCTCTCCGTGCAAGGCACAGCGGGGCGCGGTGCCCGCCCGGGCGGCGCGAGACCGGCGAAAGCCGGGACAGATGCTCACTTTCTCTACATAGACGTCCTGCTGATCCATCCCCACGATCGTGAATCCGAACCCGATCCGCTCGTTGTGGCCCCCGGCCACCCCGGGCACCCCCGGCTCCCCGGCTCCGATCACGTTCCAGCCCGGCCCCACCAGGTGGGTCAGGTACCGCAGCGAGGGCAGCGCCACCGCGCGATGGGGATCGTTGGCGAGCAGCGGCTTGCCGGTGGCGGTCTTGGCGCCGCTCACCACCCAGTTGTTGGACCCCTCGATGCGCTGCAATGGAATCGTGGCGTCGACCGCCGCCGCGCCGAGCGAGCCGGCGCCGATCCCGCTCAGGTCCAGCCCGGGGGCGGGATCGAGGGCGCGCCATGGATCGGTGGGGAGCAACGCCTCGAGCCGCGGCTTGCCGAGCGCCTTGAGCAGCGTTGCCCGGCGCACTTCCTCCAGGGCGTTCTCGGTCATCGACAGCGCGCCCATCCGCTGCAGCGGAACCGTCTCGTCCCACGGTTCGGGGGGGAAGCCGAGCAAGGTGAATTCAATCGGCGGCCGGTCCCTCACCTCGGCGATCCGCGCGTTCACCCCGGCCACAAACGCCCGGATGATCTCGCGCGCATCGTCGGCGTAACTGCTCCACTCCGCTGCCATATCACCGCGATACCGCAGCAGCCGCGCAGTGCGGTCCCGCTCCACGAAATCCGGACCCAGAACCTCGGCCAGCCGGCCTTCACCGGCCCGGCGCCACATCTCCATTTGCCAGAGCCGGTCCTGCGCCACCACATAGCCCTGCGCAAAGAACAGGTCGTGAGTCGTCTTCGCATAGATATGCGGCACACCCCACTGATCCCGCCGCACTTCGACCGCGCTGTCGAGTCCGGACACCCGAACCTCGCCGTCGAGCTGGGCCAGGCGCGCGCGGGCGGAGTCGAGCAGCCCTCCCTGCGCCTCGAGAGGAGCGCTCAGGGGCGCGAGTGCAAGAATCAGCAGAGCCGCAGCAAGCGAAGGTCGCATCGAAGGGCTCCAGGCGTAGACGAAGGGCACCGGGGAAGGCTAATCTCCGTAGCGTAGGGATCGCTACCGGGAGGAAGAAAATGCGACACCGAAGGTCATGTCTCGCCGCGGGCCTGCTCCTGCTGGCCGCCGGGTGCAAGGGTCATATCATCGACGGGGACCTCCCGGGGCAGATCAATCCTCCCGGCACCACCACCCCGGCGCTGGGGCTCCGGCTGGGGGGCACCGGGTTCGACCAGATCGTGGACCTGGCCCCGGATCCTGACGGCAGCGTGTACGTGACCGGGACCTTCAGCGGCTCCGTCGATTTCGATCCGGGAACCGGCGTCACGGTGCTCACCAGCATTGGGCTCGCCGACATCTTCCTGGCCAAGTACACCGCAACCGGCGCCCTGGTGTGGGCCAGCCGCCTCGGCGGCACCGTGCAGGACAGCGTTGCTTCACTGGCGCGCGATGCCTCCGGCAACCTCTACATCGCCGGCGGATTCGAGGGCGCGGCCGACTTCGACCCGGGCCCGGCAACCCAGTTCCTGACCAGCGTGGGCGGTGAAGACGGTTTCGTCGCCAAGTTCACGAATACCGGCACGCTCACCTGGGCGCGGCGGTTCGGCAGCACCGGCCCCGACCAGGTGGTCGACGTGGCCGTCGATGCGGCCGGCAACAGCTACGCAGCCGGTGTCTTCCAGGGCCAGGCCGACCTGCTGCCCGCGCCTGGCGGCCAGATCGTGAGCAACGGCAACGCCCCGGATGGATTCCTGCTGGCGCTGGACCCGGTAGGCGCGGCGCGCTGGGCCTATCCCATCGGGAGCGTGCAAAGCGACGGGGCGGCGGCGGTCGCCGTGACCAGCGATGGTTCCGTGGTGGTGGGCGGCGTCTTCCGGGGCATCGCCGACTTCCGATCGGGGTCGACCACGCTCCAACTGACCTCCGCCGGCGGGACGGATGCATTCCTCGCCGGATACACCGCGGCAGGCACACTGCGATGGGCCCGTGCGATGACGGGCACCTCCGACGAAGACGTGCAGGCCGGGGGACTCGCCGCGGATGCCTCGGGGGGAGTGGTCTTCTCTGGCGGCTTTGCCGGCACGACGACGTTCGGCTCGGGCTCCGGGAGCACCATCCGCACCAGTCTCGGCCCCAGCGACTGGTACGTGGCGGCCTTCGACGTGAGCGGCACCTTCCAATCAGTGTTCGCGGTCGGTGGCACCGGGCCCGACATCGCGCCCCGCATCGCGGTGGATGAGGGCGGCAACCTTCTCGTAACCGGTGGCTTCCGGGGCCCGGTGGATTTCGATCCGGGCGCCAGTTCCCGAATCCTCACCAGCCTTGCCACCGCCGGCAGCGACGCCTTCGCCGCCCGTTACACCCCGGCTGGCGCGCTGCTCTGGGCCAACTCCTTCGGCGAGTCGACCGCCGCGCCCGACCGGATCACGGCAGGCGCCGCCATTGCGCCTGGCGGGCAGAGCACCGCGCTGGTGGGCGGCCGCTTCTTCGGCTCACCAAATTTTGGCGGCGCCGCCGCCGCCTTCTCGGTCACCAGCTTTGGTGACGCGGACGGCTTTCTCGTCAAGCTCAACTCATCGGGAGCGCTGGCCGCCAAGCCTTAGACTCCTCGG
>JAYUAL010000491.1:0-6873 GCA_043741355.1 Gemmatimonadales bacterium
GCCGGGATGACGCCAGCCCTGCCCCCCGCCCGGGCGGCCTCCCATGTACTGCTGGTCGAGCCGGTCAACTTCCGCTACAACCGGGAAACCGGCCCAACCAATGCATTCCAAACCGCGCCTGGTGCAGAGGAGGAGGAGGCGCTCTCTCAATTGGCCACCGAGGAGCACCACCGGCTGCGGGATCTGCTGGTGGACCACGGGGTGACGGTGACGCTGACGCGGAGCCTGGCCACCAGCCCCGACGCCCCGTTCTGCAATAACTGGTTTTCGACCCACCCGGCGGACGAGCGCCTCCCTGCCACGCTGGTGCTGTATCCGCTGCTGGCGAAGAATCGGCGAATCGAGCGCCGAGGCGATCTGGTGTCGCTGCTCCGTCCGGCATATCCGCGCGTGGTCGATCTCTCTCCCAACGAGGGGAAGGCCCGCTTTCTGGAAAGCACCGGGAGCCTGGTGCTGGATCAGGCCGCGCGGACTGCGTACGCCGCGCTCTCCCCTCGTACCGATTTGTCGCTCGCCTTGGAATGGGCGGGCGAGCTCGGATACGACCTGATGGCATTTACGGCGGTGGACCGCGGCGGCGTGCCCTTCTATCACACCAACGTGCTGATGTTCATCGGGCACGGCCTGGCGGGAATCTGCCTGGAGTCAATTGGCTCGAGCGGAGAGCGGCGCGCGGTCGAAGCGCGGCTCCGGGAGGACGGAAAGGAGATACTTCCGCTGACCCAGGAACAGACCGCGAACTTCTGCGGAAACTGCCTGGCGCTCTCGTCGGGAGACGGCACCCCCCTCTTCGTCATGTCGAGCCAGGCCTGGCGGCATTTCCCCGGGGCCCAGCGCGCGACGATCGAGCGACACGGAAAGATTCTTCACACCGAGCTGTCGGCCTTCGAGAAGCTGGGCGGAGGTTCCGCGCGCTGCCTGGTGGCGGAGCTCTTCTAGGGAGGCGGGGAGCGGGGAGCGGGGAGCCGCACCCCGCTCACCGCCGCTACGTAGTGCAGCGACGCCAGTCCCATCACGACGACCATGATCACCCCTTCCCGAGCGCTCACCTGGGTGGCCACCACGATCAGGCCCGCCACGCCCAGCGCCGCGAGGAGCGGCCCCGCGGGCATCCGGAAGGCCGCGGGAGGCGCGGCGCGCGGACTGCCGTCGCGGGCCCGCAGCACCGGCACCGCCGCGCAGACCAGTCCATAGGTGATCAGCCGCGCCACGACCGAGAGGGTGAGGTTCTTCAGGAAGCTCCCGTTGGTGGCAAGCAGCCAGGTCAGCCCGGCGTAGCAAATAATCGAAATGTGGGGAGTGCGGAAGACCCGATGCACGGCGGCAAACGGCCGGGGCAAATCGCCTTGCTCCGCCATCGCGAAGGTGAGCCGGGGTACGTTCACCATTCCCCCGGCGAGGTAGCCGAAGGTCGACACGAGGGCGCAGACCGCCATGAATGCCCCGGCGGCGGAGCCGAAAAAGATCCGTGCCGCGGCGGCGAGCGGCCGGGCTTCCGAGGCCGCGTCCGGGAGGGTCCAGGTCACAACCACCTGCACCAGTGTGTAGAGGAGAGCCGACGCGAGCAGCGCGGTGAAAAGCGCCACGGGAGCGTCGCGCTCCGGGTTCTTCGCCTCCGACAACGGCATCAGCGCCGCCTCGAACCCCCCGTAGGCAAAGACCAGGATCAACAGCGCCTCGAGCCAGGGGCGCGCGCTATTCGGCGGGGGCGGCGCGGCCACGGCTCCGTGACCGGCCATCCAGGCCAGGCCGACGATCACAAACACACCCAGCCCGATGAGCTTGGCCGCGGCGATGACGCTGCTCACCCGGGAGCCCTGCCCCACACCGCGATAGTTGACGAGACCCAGTGCGCCCAGCAGCAGACCCAGCACCGCCACTCCCACCGAGCGGCGCCCGAATCCGGACCAGAACTCTCCCAGGTAGATCACGAACAGGTTCGCCACCGAGGCGGAGGCAGTCAGGCGGGCCAGGTAGGCCATCCAACCGGTCTGGATACCGGCAAACCGTCCGAACGTCGCGCGCACGTAGAGGTAGGGTCCGCCGGCATCCCGGAAGCGGGAGGCCACCTCGGCGAAACAGGCGATGACTACCCCGATGAGCACCGCGGCCATCACCCAGGCCCACGGCGCCGAGCGCCCCAGCTTGCCGGCGATCAGCGAGGGCATTCCGAAGATCGCGCTCCCGATCACCCCATTGATGACGAGGCCGGTCAGGGCCCACCGCCCGATGGTTCGAACCAGATCGGGGCGGGAGCCGGTGGTCATGGACGCCGCGCGGTGCGCTGGCGGGTGAGCACCCGGCCCGGCTTGGCGATGGTGGACTTTTCTTCATCCACCACGAAGACCCCGTTCACCAGCACGTGGCTGATCCCCTCGCTGTACTGAAACGGCTCGAAGTAGGTGGCCTTGTCGCGGATTCGATCGGGATCGAATACCACGATGTCGGCGAACATCCCCTCGGCGATCCGGCCGCGATCCTTGAGCCCGAGTATCTGGGCCGGCAGCCCCGTCAGCGACCGAATCGCGTGCGGGAGCGTGATGGTGCGCCGGTCCATCGCGAAGGTGCGGATCAGGCGTGGCGCGGTTCCAAAGGTTCCGGGATGGATGAAGGCGTTGCGCCGCAGGTCGGGGGTCTCGCCGGTCCGGTCGGTACAGACCGCGGTGTAGTCCTGCCGCATGAACTCCTCGAGATCGAGCAGCGACACGGCAAAGGCGCGCCATTCCACTCCGCCGGGCCGGTCGAACCCGTTCATCTGCATCCAGATCGCGGTGTCGACCGGGTCTTCGGCGCGGGCCTTGGCGACCTGGCCCAGCGTCTTGCCTACCAGGGCTTTGTCGGGAAAATCCATGACCAGGAGCCCGGCAGGCCCGCCACCCCGGTCGATCTCATAGGTGACGTCACGCCGGATGATCCGGGCGGTATCGGGGTTGGCCAGGCGACGCCGCAAGGTGCCGCGCATGTCGGTGTAATCGGCCTCGGGATCGTCGGAATCAAACTGGCCCATACCCGGCACCGGGCGCTTGATCAGCGCCCAGCGCGGCATGAGCACGATGGTCTCGTCGTAGGCCTCGTAGGAATGGATGTTGATGTAGACCTCCCGGCCATCCCTCCAGGCCTGGTCCACCAGCTGGGTGATGATCCGCCCCGAGCCCCATTCCCGGGGACCCTTGGGGTGCAGGTGGTCCAGCATCGCTGGAATTCCGGCGAGCTTCGCGATGTTGATCGCCTCGCTCACCGCGTCGATGTTGGTGATCGGCCGTTCGGGCGAGCTGGGCAGCTGCCATTTGGGGTGCTCTCCCTGGCTCCGGAGGTGGGATTGATAGTGCCCGCCGAACGGCGCCACCATCTTTGCGAGGTCAACCACCTCCTCTTCGGTGCTCCAGCGCCCCGGCACGTACTCCAGTCCGGTGGTGAAACCGAAGGCGCCGTCCTGCATTCCCTGGGTGACCAGCGCCTTCATCCGTTCGATCTCGTCGGGACGCGCGGTTCGCTTATAGTCCTTCCCCATCGCCATCTGGCGGACGGTCCCGTGCCCCACCATCGGCACCAGGTTGAGCGCCGACCCCATCTTCAGCAGCGAATCACGCTGCCGGGTCAGCGGCCAGATCGCGGTCCGGCCGTCGGCATCGATCACCGCGGTGGTGAACCCCTGGGTGGTGAAATTGGACAGGGTGCCGAATCCCCGCAGGATGGCGGGCTCGATGTGCTCGTGGAGCGCCAGGAAGCCGGGCGTGACGTACTTCCCCCGGGCATCGACCACGCGCCGGGCCGAGGCCGCGGCCAGATCGCCGATGGCGGAGATGCGATCGCCCTTGATGCCGAGGTCGGCGTAGATGTACGGATTGCCACTGCCGTCGAGGACCCGGCCACCCCGAATCACCACGTCATAGGCGGGAGCCTGCTGCAGAAGCAGCGCGGAGAACAATGCTACGGCGTGCAGCATGGGCTTACCTCGCCGGTTTGATGGGATGGGCCTGAAGCCAATCGAGCGCGAGATTGGCCAGCGCCCGGACACCGACCGGCAGCGCCGCCTCGTCCGCGAAGAAGGCGGGCGAGTGATTGCGCGGCGCGGTTGCGGGATCGGTGCCTTTGGGAACAATCCCCAGGAATACAAACAGCCCGGGAACCTTCTGCTGATACAGCGCGAAGTCCTCCGAGGGCGTCGAGAGCTCTCCGATCGTCACGTTCGCATCGCCGGCTACCCGCCTCAAGGTCGGCAGCATCTCGCTGGTCAGCGCGGGATCGTTGTAGGTCACCGGATTATTGCCGGTGCCGAAGTCCACGGTAGCGGTGGCACCGGCGCTCTGCGCGATGGATTCGGCGGTGCGGCGGATCCGTTCCTTGATGTCCTTGCGCATTTCCTCATCGAAAGTGCGGATGGTTCCCTCCATCACGACGCTATCGGGTATGATATTGGCGCGGTTGCCGCCCTGAATCTTGCCCACCGTGATGATGGCAGGCTGATTGGTGACATTGATCTGCCGGCTGGCGATGGTCTGCAGCCCGAGAACCACCTGCGACGCCACCACGATCGGGTCGACCCCGCCCCAGGGCTGGGCCCCGTGCGTCTGCTTTCCCTTGACGACGATGTAGAGCAGGTCCGAGGCCGCCATGGCAGGACCGGAGCGATAGGTGAACCCGCCCACCGGTCCCGGCCATACATGGAGGCCGAAGATCGCGCCTGGCGCGGGGTTCTCCAGCGCGCCCTCCTCGATCATCAGGCCGGCGCCGCCGCGTTCCCCGCGGGGCGCGCCTTCCTCGGCCGGCTGAAAGATGAACTTCACGGTGCCGGGGATGTCCGCCTTCATACCGGCCAGGACTTCGGCCACACCCATCAGGATGGCGACGTGATTGTCATGGCCGCAGGCGTGCATGACGCCCACCTCCTGCCCGTTGAATTCGGTCCGGACGGTGGACTTGAACGGCAGATCGACCAGCTCGGTGACCGGCAGCGCATCCATGTCGGCGCGTAGCGCCACCACCGCACCGGGCTTGCCGCCGCGCAGCACGCCGACCACGCCGGTGTGCCCGACGCCGGTCCGAACCTCCAGCCCGAGCCGGGTCAGATGGTCCGCAACCAGCTTGGCGGTCCGGGTCTCCCGGTTGGAGAGCTCGGGATGCTGGTGGATGTCCCTCCGCCACGCGACCACGCTCGGCAGGACGCGCTCGGTGCGGGCGTCGATCTCCCGGGCCAGCCGCGCCTGCTGTGACTGGGCTGCGAGTGCCGCGGGGGCAGTGAGGACGGTGAGGACGGTGAGGACGGTGGTGCGTGGTTGCGTCATGAATTCCCTTTCAGGGAGCGTTACCGATGCGGGTGAGCCGGAAGTTTCGAAGGCCGCGGTTGTTGAGCATGAGGCTGGTGACCCGATCGCCGGCTCTTTCAATAGCCACCTGGGTACCAAAGGCGGTGAGGGTGTCCCGGCCGGCTTGACGGAGGAGGAATTCCCTGCCGAGCCCCGGTCGCGCGAACAGGGAGCCCCCCCGCAGGGTGACCTGCCAGTCGGCGAGGAGCTCATCGCTGTGATAGACCCCGGCGAGCGCCGCGAGCTCCGCCATGGTCAGAAACCCCGACCGGTTCGGAGCGGCCGAGGGCCGAGCCGACGCAGTATCGGCGGGGCCGAGATTCAGCACCAGGTCCGCGACGGCGTTCGTCAGCGCCCAGGGCGCGCTGGTGGACAGGTTACAGAGGGTGAAGATCGACACCTGCTTCTGGGGATATCGGCTCAGCTGGGCCCGAAAGCCGGCCCACGATCCCCCATGGGAAACCTGCAACAGTCCCCGATAGCCATCGATCCGGAGCCCAAGGGCGTAGTCGATTCCCTTCCCGTCGTTGAGCACTCCCGGTCTCTGCAGCTCCTGGATCGCCGACCGTCCGCCCACCAGGGCGGTCGTGAAGTTGCGGTCCCATTTCACCAGGTCTTCGACCGTGGTGTTCACCGCACCGTCGCCGGTTTGCTCCCAGTTGGCCAGGGCCAGCACGAACCCGCCCTTCAGACCTTCGGCGTAGGATCCCGCCTTGCCCGGCACGATCATCTCGTGCCGATCGACGAACTGGGTGTGGGTCATGCCGAGCGGCGTGAAAATCCGCTCGGCGGCGAAGTCACGCAGGGACTTGGTGCTGGCCCGCTCCACGACGACCGACAACAGGAAGAACCCGCTGTTGCTGTACCGGTGTTCGGCCCCAGGCTCGAAATTGGTGCCCTTCTGCCGGACGATCGCGTCCAGCGCATCCTGATCGGTCGTGACGGCTTCGTCGGAGATTCCGCTCCAGCCGAGGATATCGATGTAGTCCCGGAGCCCGCTGGTGTGGTGAAGGAGATGGCGAATGGTGATCGGGCGGCCGTAGCGCGGAATCTCGGGAATGAATCGCTGGATTTCGTCATCCAGCGACAGCTTCCCGTCCTGCGCGAGCAACACCACGCTCATTGCGGTGAATTGCTTGGACACCGACCCGATGTCGAACACGGTGGCCGGCGTGATCGGCACTCCCAGCTCCACGCTGGCCAGGCCGTAGCCTTTGCTGTAGACCATCGAGCCGTCCCGCACGACGCCCAGGGCGCACCCGGGAGACCCGGGCGCGCTGAATCGGCCGAACACCGAATCGATCCGGGCGGTCAGCGGCGCGGGGAGCGGACCCGACTGTGCCGGGAGGCGGACGACCGTCCCGGCGAGCGAGGCCAGCGCCAGCGGCATGGCATACCGGAGGGTCAGGGTCATGAACGGGTCCTGGGAAGCGGTAGTTGTGCAGGGAGCGACACGCGCCGTACTATATCCGGGATCATACCGTCTCGCTTCCCGAGGAACCAGACCCATGCCAGGATCCCTTTACCGGCTGTTGCCGGCTCTCCTGACCGTTTTGCCGGCAACTCT
>JAYUAL010000492.1:0-6851 GCA_043741355.1 Gemmatimonadales bacterium
AGAACATGCTGCAGGCTCGCGATCCGGAACCCGAAATCCTTGGCCACCTTGAGCAGCATCAGGATCTCGTCGGAGCGGTAGGAGTGGGCATGCACCAGCCGCTTGCCCTCCAGGATCTCGACCAGCGCATCGAGCTGGAGATCTCTCCGTGGAGGAATGGGCTCCGCCTCCGCGCGCTTAGCCTCTTTGCCTCTTGGCCGCTTGACCTCTTGGTACGCCTTCCATTCTGCCTGGTACTCGCGGGCCCGCGTGAACGACTCGCGCAGCAGCTCCTCGACGCCCATGCGGGTGCGGGGATAGCGCTGCGGCCGGCCCGGGATGTTGCCTCCGTTGGTCTGCCGGACGTTTTCGCCCAGCGCGAACTTGATGCCCGGGGGCGCCGCGGCAAAGAGCATGGAATCGATCGGCAGGCCCCAGCGGATTTTCACGACGGCGTTCTGGCCGCCGATGGTGTTGGCGGAGCCGTGGAGTACGTTGAGGGTGGTGACGCCGCCGGCCAGCTCGCGGTACAGGCCAATCGCATCTTCGCGGAGCACGTCCTGCATCCGCACCTGCGCGGTGACCGACCGGCTGCCCTCGTTGATCGCCTCGCCGGAGCTGTGGGAGTGGGCATCGATGATGCCGGGCATGACGTATTTGCCGGTGCCGTCGATTACCTGGGCGCCGGCCGGAATCGCGAGGTCCTTCCCGACCGCGGCGATTTTGCCGTTCCGGATGATGATGGTTCCCTTCTCGATGGTGCCGTGGGTGGCGGTGATGATGGTGGCGTTGGTCACCGCGACGAGCGTGCCTGCCGGAGGCACCGCCACGCTCAGCACCGGCAGGGCGGGCCGGCGGGTGGTGTCCGCGGTTGCCGGAGTCTGGGCTGCGAGGAGTCCCGCCGCGAGCGGGAGAATGAGGAGTCCGGTCCGCATCATGGCTTCCGCTCCGCGGTGAAGGTGGCATTACCGAAGCTGCCGAGTTCAGCCGAGCCGGTCATCCGGTTGCCGTCCACTTCGCCGCGGTAATTGAGGGTGACGGTCTGTCCGCCGAATTGAACGGTGGTCGTCCAGGTGGCCGTGCGGCCGGCGATCTCGCCCGCGCTGATCTCGGTAGTGCCGAGCTGACTGACCATCGAGCCAGTAAACGCGGTGCCGCTCTGGGTGATGGTCATGGTGAGGTCGAGCGGGCCTTGCGGCGCATTCAGCGTCATGGTCCAGCTGCCGCCCAGCTGCGCCGGCGCCGCATTGCCGCTCCCGGCGGCACGGGCCGGCGGCGGTGTCACCTCGTAGCGGATGCCGTCCACGAAGACGGCGCTGATCCGCGCGGAATCGCCCAGAACATCGCCGTTGCTCACCACCAGGTTCGCGATCTTCCCGGCCTCGATGCTGCCCAGCATTTCGCCCGCGCCGGCCAGCTCGGCCGGACGGATGGTCAGCGCTTCGAGCGCCACGTTCGCCGGCAACCCGGCGGCGATGGCCTTGCGCACGTTGCCGAGAAAATCCGACGGGCGGGTGCCTCCCGAGGCCAGGGCGATTCTGATTCCCGCCGTGTTGAGCGCGGCCGCATTGCCTTCGAGCATTTTCTGGGCCTCGCGGGCGGCAGCGGCGCTGTCGTTGGGAGCGCGCCGCTGGCTCAGCCGGTAAGACCACCCCGTGGTCTGGGCCGGCTGAGGAAAATTCACCGAGACCACCGTGGGCCGCCCCGCCAGCGCATCGGTCGCTTTGAAGCCCTCGGTTGCTCCGACGATGGTGGCCTTCAGATTGAACTCGCGGGCCAGCCGCACCGCGCGGCGGATTTCATTCTCGTTGTTCGCATCGAGGAAGGCCGGCTTCTGGCCCCGCACCACCGGCACCAGCGCGTCGAGGCCGGGGTCGTTGTCGGGGCGCGCGATGCCGCGCGGATTGGCGCGGTAGCGATCCTGGATGATGCCCTGACGCTGCGCATCGAACAACGCCTGGCGCTGGTAGGCGATGACGCCGAGGAGGGTGCCGGGGTAGTCGCCCGCAACCCCCTGATACCCAATGTGCATGGCCACCTGAGAGCGGAACACTTCCGAATCGTCCACACTGTCCCGGAGCGGGATCAGGGCGGACATTCCCCGAAAGAGGCCGCGTGATGGCGCCACCAGCACCGCCGCGATGCCCGCATCCCGCAGCGGCTTTACGTCGGCCGGGGCCACCTTGAGCTCGCGCGCGACGTCCCGCTCCGGCTCGAGGCCCCGGGGTCCCCTCGGCGCCGCCTGGGCCCCGCCGGCTCCACCACCCGGGCCGCCTCCCCCGGCCGCCGGGGCCGCCAGGCCAAGCGATGAAGTCAGGTCGATCAGGCCCGGGCTCACCGTCTTGCCGGACAGATCGATGACCCGGGCATCCGCCGGAATCGTGACCGCCGGGCCCACGGCCTCGATCAGTCCTTTGCGGATCAGGATGGTGCCCTTCTCGATGACGCCCTTGGTCACCGTCTGGATCCGGACGTTGGTGAGCGCCCAGGTATCGGATTGCGCGAGCAGCGATGGCGCCGCCGGCGGTAGCAGGACGGCCGCGAGCGTGAGCGCGCGCACCGCCGGGGTCAGACGCATGACCAGTCTCCGGGCAGGAATGGATGGAAAGGAGAATCTATGGCTCCGCGCCCAGGCGAGCCATCGCTAGATTACGCGCCACCGCCGCCGGGAGTTGAACCGTGGAGGTCCAGGTCTTCGGCGTGAAGAAAAGCGCCGATACCCGCTCGGCCCTCCGGTTCTTCGCCGAGCGCCGAACCAAGGTCCATTTCGTCGACCTGGCCGAGCGGCCGGCCTCCAAGGGCGAGTTGACGCGCTTTGTCCAGAAGTTTGGCGTCGAGGCGTTGATCGACCGCAACTCGGCCCGCTTTGCGCACTTGGGGCTGGCCGCCGCGAGGATTTCTCCGGAACGCTGGCTCGATCGACTGGTCGAGGAGCCGCTGTTGCTTCGCATGCCCCTGGTGCGGAATCAGCAGCAACTCACCGTTGGTCGCTCGGAAGAAACCTGGCGACTCTGGATCGGCCGCTGATCGAGCTACGATTTATTATGATACCATGAGACGAGGAGGCGCTTCATTGAAAGCGGCGTTCGCATTGCTTCTGCTCCCGGCCGTGTTGCTGGCCGCGCAGGCTCCCCCAGGCACCGACATCTTCCTGATGCCGCTATCCCGAACCGGCAACTCCCTGAGCGTGGGCCCTTCGGTCAACATCACGGCGCGCGCCGGCTATGACAACCAGCCGTTCTTTGCGCCCGACGGACACAGCATTTACTACACCTCACAGCGCGGCAGTCAGACCGACATCTACCGCTACGACCTGGCGTCGGGCGCCGCGACCCAAGTCACTCGGACGGCGGAGAGCGAATACTCTCCCACGGTGATGCCGGACCGGATGCACTTCTCCGTAATCCGGGTCGAGGCCGATTCAACCCAGCGGCTCTGGGAATTTGCCCTGGATGGAACGCCGGTCAGGCCGGTACTCGATTCGATCAAGCCGGTGGGATACCACACCTGGCTCAACGCCGATACGGTCTTCGTCTTCGTGCTTGGGGAGCCCGCCACGCTCCGCCGCGCCGAGCGGGCCCACGGCACCGCGGTTGCTTTGGCGAGCAATATCGGTCGGTCGCTCGCCATCGTGCCCGGTGGGAGGCGGGTGAGCTATGTCCAGCAGGATACGGCCGGCGGGTGGGTCAGTACCCTTGACCCGGTGGAAGGGAAAGGAAAGCCGTTCATCAAGCTTCCCGAAGGCGCCGCATTCTTCGCGTGGACGCCGGATGGAGACGTGCTCACCGCCTCGGGAAACCGGCTGCTCCGGTTTCGCCGGGGTGAGCAGGGCTGGTCCGAGATCGCCCGGTTCACCGAGCCGGGCCTCCAGCAGATTTCTCGGCTGGCCGTGAGCCCGTCGGGCGATCGCCTGGCGCTGGTCGGCAGCGAACCCGCGCCCAAGGCCCCATAATGTCGCGCGTCCTCACGGTCCTCACGGTCCTCACGGTCCTCACCGTCCTCACCGTCCCTACCGTCCCCACTGTGTCCGCGCAGGCCCCGGACGGCCCGGTGATCCTGCTGACGCCGGATCGCGTGTTCGACGGGCTGGCGATGCACCCGGGATGGTCGGTGCTGGTCCGCGGCAGCCGGATTCTGGGCGTGGGCCCCGGTCTCGAGGCGGCCTCACCCGCGGACGCCCGGCGCATTCCGCTCAAGGGCATGACCCTGCTGCCCGGGCTGATCGAGGGCCACTCGCACTTCCTGCTGCATCCCTATAACGAGACCAGCTGGAACGACCAGGTGCTGCACGAGCCGCTCGCGCTCCGGGTGGCTCGCGCGGTGAACCATGCCAGACAGACCCTCGAGGCGGGCTTCACCACCGTTCGCGATCTGGGCACCGAGGGTGCGGCCGAGGCCGACGTCGGCCTCAAGGAGGCGATCGAGCGGGGCATCACGCCGGGACCCCGGATGCTGGTGGTAACGCGCGCCATCGTCGCGACCGGCAGCTACGGACCTCGAGGCTTCGATCCCCGGTGGGGAGTTCCTCAGGGAGCCGAGGAGGCGAGCGGACTCGAGGAGGTAACCCGGGTCACCCGGAGCCAGATCGCCAACGGCGCCGACTGGGTCAAGGTGTACGCCGACTATCGCTGGGGCGCGAGCGGCGAGGCGCGTCCCACTTTTTCTCTCGAGGAGCTGTCCCGGATCGTCGAAACGGCACGGAACAGCGGGCGTCCCGTGGTGGCCCACGCCGCCACGGCGGAAGGGATGCGGCGGGCCGTGCTGGCTGGCGTCGAGACCATCGAGCATGGGGACGCCGGCACTACCGAGGTGTTCAAGCTCATGGCCCAGCGTGGCGTAGCGCTGTGCCCTACCCTCGCGGCCGGTGACGCGGTGCGCCAGTACCGCGGCTGGAAGAAGGGAACCGAGCCCGAGCCGGCCGAGATCACCGAGAAGAAGGCCAGTTTCCGGCGCGCCCTCGCGGCCAAGGTCGTGATGTGCATGGGCGGCGACGTGGGCGTCTACCCCCACGGCGACAACGCCCGCGAAATGGAGCTCATGGTGGAATACGGCATGACTGCCCCGGATGTTCTCCGCTCCGCCACCTCGGTGAATGCCCGGCTGTTCCATCTCGACGACCGCCTGGGGCAGATTCGGCCAGGCCTCCTGGCGGACCTCATTGCGGTCGAGGGAGACCCGAGCACCCGGATTTCCGACATCCGGAACGTCCGCCTGGTGATGAAGGGCGGGCGGGTGGTCCGGGCCCCATAGGGCGGCGCCCGCTACTTGACGCACCGGCGCCGGAGCCGGTAGCATCCCGGGCTGCTTGGGCACCGCACACTTCAGGGAGGATTTATCCGTCTACGACCGTTTCGCGCCTGGCGGCCGCTGCCCGCATTGGTGGCGCGTATCGCGGCGCCACCCTACGATGTCGTCAGCCGGTCCGAGGCCGCCGAGCTGGCGGCCGGCAATCCGCTGAGCTTCCTTCACGTCGGTCGCTCCGACATCGACCTCCCTCCCGAAACGGATCCCCACGATCCCGCGGTCTACGCCAAGGCGCGCTCGAATCTGGATCACCTGCTGAACGACGGGGCCTTCATCCAGGAGGCGCAGCCGTCGCTGTACCTCTACGAGCTCACGATGGAGGGACGCTCGCAGCTCGGCGTAGTCGGATGCGTCAGCGTCGACGACTATGCCAAGGACGTGATCAAGAAGCACGAGAAGACCCGCAAGGACAAAGAGGACGATCGAACCACGCACCTCCTGGCGCTGAACGCGCACGCCGAGCCGGTGTTTCTCACCCACCAGTCGACCCCGTTTCTGACCCAGCTCAACAACAAGGTCGTCGATGGCGAGCCGCTGTACGACTTTGTGGCTGCCGATGGCGTGCGCCAGCGGGTCTGGAAGGTCCGTGACACCGGCTCGTACGTGGATGCGTTCCGGCGGATCGGCGTGGGCTACGTGGCCGATGGCCATCACCGCTCCGCCAGCGCGTGGCGCGCCGCCGAACGGCTTCGGGCCGACAATCCGTCTCCCACCGGCAACGAGGAATACGAGTGGTTCCTGGCGGTGCTCTTCCCGGCCAATCAGCTTCGCATCCTTCCCTACAACCGCGTTGTGAAGGATCTCGGGGGCATCACTCCCGAGCGGTTCCTGGAGCGGCTCGCCGAAGCCGGCGCGCTGAGCTCCCCGGCCCGGCCCGAGCCCGACGCTCCCGGCTCATTCGGAGTCTTCCTGGGCGGCCGCTGGCTCCGGCTTACGCTCGATCCGGCGTCGATCGGCGGAATCGATCCCATCCGCTCGCTCGATGTATCCCTTCTGCACGAGCGGATCCTTGAGCCGATGCTCGGCATCGGCGACGTGCGCACCGATCCGCGGATTGATTTCGTGGGCGGAATCCGGGGCACCGCGGAGCTGGAGCGCCGCGTCACCTCCGGCGCGGCGGCCGTCGCCTTTGCCATGTATCCGGTCTCGGTCCAGCAGCTGATGACCATTTCCGATGCCGGCCAGATCATGCCGCCGAAGTCCACCTGGTTCGAGCCCAAGCTCCAGAGCGGGCTTTTCGTTCACTCGCTCGCCTAGCCTACCGAGGGGTCGCACCATGAAAGTGCTGGTCGCGGACAAGTTCGAAACCGTTGGTGTGGACGGCCTCAAGGACCTGGGTTGCGAGGTGGCGCTGCGTCCCGACGTCACTCTGGACGACTTGCCGGCGGCGATTCGCGAGGTCGATCCCAAGGTGCTCATCGTCCGGAGCAAGAGAGTCAACGAGGCGGCGCTGGCTGCCGGCCCCGGACTATCGCTGGTGATCCGCGCCGGCGCCGGGATCGATACCATCGACCTGGCGGCGGCCTCGCGGCTCGGCATCTTCGTCGCTAATTGCCCCGGCAAGAACT
>JAYUAL010000493.1:0-6826 GCA_043741355.1 Gemmatimonadales bacterium
TCGAGGTTGAACCCGATGAATGATCCGAGCGGGATCTCGAGGTCCTTTCCCGAAACGATCTTGTCCTTGACCCCTTTCGCCGCCGAGACGATTCCGAAACCCACTCCGAATATCAGCAGCGCGCCGACGATGATCTTGAGCCAGTATTTGCCCATGTCGCCCCGCCTATCAAGGGGGAACCGCCCAGCCCGACGGCAGGCGTTACAGGATGTAACGTAATACGGACTGGGCTGGTTTCACAGTGCTGTTTCGCTCTACCCCCTGGGGTGAAACTGCTGGTGCACGCTCCGCAGATAGTCCCGGTCGACATGGGTATAGATCTGGGTCGTGGCGAGGTCGACGTGCCCGAGCATTTCCTGAACCGCGCGCAGGTCCGCCCCGCCCTCCAGGAGGTGCGTGGCGAATGAGTGCCGCAGCGTGTGCGGTGTCACCCGCTTGGTGAGCCCTGCCTGAGCCGCGATCCGCTTGATGATGCCCCAGGCACCCACCCGGGAGAGCGGCGCACCGCGTGCGTTGAGCAGCACCCGCCCCGCGCCTTTGCCCTGGTCGAGGCCCGGGCGGGTCTGGTTCAGGTAAACCGAGACCGGACCGATCACCTTTCTCCCGATCGGAACCAGGCGCTCCTTCCCTCCCTTGCCGAACACCCGGACCAATCCCTCCGAGAGGAGCAGATCCTGCACGCCCAGGGTGCAGAGCTCGCTGACCCGGAGCCCGGCCCCATAGCCCAGCTCGAGCAACGCGCGGTTGCGCCATCCCAGCGGCTGGTCGGGCGATGGCGCGGCCAGCATGGCCTCGACTTCGGCGACCGAGAGTACCTCCGGCAGGGTGCGCCATCGCTTGGGAGTTTCCAGCCGGTCGCTGGGGTCGCCGGTGAGGAGGCCTTCGCCTATCAGGAAGCCGAAGTAGGTGTGCAACGCGGAGACCTGCCGCCGGATGGTGGCCGGCGAGAGTCCGAGGTCCTTGAGCAGAAAAACAAAGTCCCGAAGCAGCGGCCGGGTGACCGAGGTCGGCTCGCGCGCCTTGCGGGTTTCCGAGAACTGCACGAAGCGGCGGAGATCCCGGAGGTAGTTGTCGACGGTATGGGCGCTGCTTCCCGCCTCCAGGGCCAGGTAATCCCGGAATCCCTCGAGCTGGAATGCCCGCTCCCCCTCGTCGCTCACCGCGAATCCTCCTCCTGCTGTCGCGCCGCCCGGGCTTGCTCGAGCGCCTCGGCGGAAATAACCGGCAGCCCGTCGACCATCGGCGCCGGTTGCTCCGGATGAGCCGGGTCGAAGGGCGTGAGAGCCGCCAGCCGCTCGAGACGACGTGTCTTGCGCCGGCGCAAGACCCAAACCACCAGTCCGAGCAACACCAGTCCGGCCAGAATACCGAGCCCCGCGTTCACCCGGCCGAACCAGTGGCGGATGACGGTCCAGTTGGCTCCAACCGAGCTCCCCAACAGCGTGAGCCCCCCATACCAGACCGCACATGCGAGGATGATCGGAGGGAAAGCGCGGCGAGCGGGGAGGTTCACGAAGCCGGCAAACGGGGACACCACCGCGCGAAAGGCCGGGAGCATGCGAAAGATGAAGATCCCCACCATACCGAAGCGGACGTATTCCCGCTCGATGGCGGCAAACGCGCCGGGAGTGATCAGCCGCCGCCCAAACGGTGTTTCGAAGAATCGCCGGCCGAACCGGCGCGAGCTCCAGTAGACCGTGACGGCCCCGGCAACGCCGAATCCCCATGCCACCAGGAAGATGGTGAGCGGGTCCATGGTGCCCTGGTTGGTCAGGAATGCGGCCAACAATACGAAAACGTCGGAGGGCGATGGGGGGAAGAAGTTCTCGATCACGACCGAGAATGCGATCACCGCGTAGATCAGGAGCGGTGGCCATTCCGCCGCCCGGGCAAGGAGGTCTTCGATCAGCGCGCCTCCACGGTTGCCACCGCCATCACGGCAACGCCTTCGCCCCGACCCACGAAGCCCATTCCTTCATTGGTCTTGGCCTTGATCCCGACGGCGTCGGGGGCAATTCTCAGCTCGCCGGCGATCGCCTGCGCCATGGCGTCCTTGTAGACCCCGAGGCGAGGGCGCTCGCAGATGATCGTGACGTCGGCCTGGAGCGGATGGAAGCCCAGCCGGTTGATATGCTCCCGTGCCAGCCGGAGGATCACCAGGGAGTCGGCATCCTTCCACTTGGGATCAGAGTCGGGAAAGAGCCGGCCCATATCCCCGGCGCCCGCGGCGCCAAGGATCGCATCGGTGACGGCGTGGGCCACCGCATCGGCATCCGAATGGCCGAGGAGGCCCTTCTCGAACGCGATCCGCTGGCCCCCGAGAATGAAGGGACGACCCTCGACGAGGCGATGGCTGTCGTAGCCGATGCCGATGCGGATCATAGGACGGGAAAACGGGACGACGGGAAGACGGGACGGGTGTCGGGTAGCCGACGGGTGTGCCTCCCGTCCTCCCGCCCTCCCGTCCTCCCGTCTGTCACGCGGCCACCGTTTCCAGCTCGATCATCGAGTAATCCTGGCGGCGCCGGCGAACCTGGTACCCCGCATCGAGAATCGACCGCTCCATTTCCGCAATCGTGGCGCGGTGCGTCGTGCCCGCCGACGACACCACGTTCTCTTCCATCATGAGGCTGCCGAAGTCGTTGGCCCCGAAGCGCAGCGCGACCTGTCCCACCTTGAGCCCCATTGTGACCCACGACGACTGCAGGTTGGGCACGTTCTCGAGAATGATCCGCGCTATCGCCAGCGTGCGGAGGTAGGTAACCGCATCGGTCTTGGGACTGTCGGCCATCCCGGTGCCCTCGGGCTGCAGCGGCCAGCAGATGAACGCGGTGAACCCGCCGGTGCGCCGCTGCACCTCGCGGACTCGGAACAGATGTTCGATCCGATCGGCGAGGGTCTCGCCCAGGCCATACATCATCGTCACCGAGGTCTTCATGCCTTGCCGGTGCGCCTCCTCCTGCACGCCGAGCCACTCCTCGGTCTGAGCCTTCTTCTTCGCCACTCGACGGCGAATTTCATCAACCAGAATCTCGCCGCCGCCGCCCGGGATACTGTCCAGCCCGGCGGCACGCAGCTGACGGATCACCTCGGCCACGGGCATCCCGAATCGCTCGCCGAAGAACACGATTTCCGAGGGAGAAAAGCCATGGATGTGTATCGGATGATTCCGCTTGATGTACTGCATCAGTTCGAGGTACCACTCGAACGGGATGTATGGGTTATGGCCTCCCTGCAGCAGGATCTGGACCCCGCCGAGCGCCCTGCACTCGTCGATTTTTTCTCCGATTTTCTCAAAAGGGAGGACGTAGCCTTCGCTGTGCTTGGGCCGCCGATAGAACGCGCAGAACTTGCAGTCCGCGACGCACACGTTGGTGTAATTGATGTTGCGGTCGATGATATACGTCACCACCTCTGTGGGGTGGTGGCGGTATCGCTCGGCGTCGGCCAGGCGGCCGAGCTCAAGCAGGGAGGCGCGCTCGTAGAGCTCGAGATAGCTGCGGAACTCGTTTGAGGTTCTATCGATCGAATCGCTCATGAATCCCCCGGTCCGGCCGTCCGACCGTCGGTCACGCCGCCGTGATGAAGCTCAGGCTCCCGTCCGGCACCAGCCCATCCTGGGCCAGCCGGCGGAAGAAGTCGGTCAACCCGGCCAGGTGCCGGTAGCTCAGCGCATAGTCCAGGTCTGCCAGGTAGGCGCGGCAGACGTCCAGCTTGATCCCGGTGCTGCTTGCGGCCAGAGCGGCCAGATCTTCCAGGTGCTCGAGGCCCCAGGCCCGGCTGGCAAGCAAGGCCCGATGAATTCCCTGCACCGCGCGATGATCGGCCTCGCGCCGGGCGGCCCAGACCGCGAAGACGAAGGGGAGGCCGGTCCAGTCCTTCCACGCACTGCCCAGATCGGTGACGTACGGATAGCGGGCGTCCGACGCGAGCATCAGCGCGGCGTCGCCGATGACGAGCACCGCCTCGTGGGGGAAACCCCGCAGGGCCTCGAGGTCACTCGTTTCCGCCCGCACCGTGGCGAACTTCGGCCGGACCCGCCACCGGTGCTTGCAGAGCAGCTCGAGCAGCAGCACCGAGGTGCGGGAAGACGACGTCCGGAGCACCGTCGCTCCATCCAGCTCATGCACTGGCCGCCGGCTGAATAACATCACACTGTGGACCGGACCGTCGCAGGTGATCGCGAGATCGGGCAGGAGGTGGTACGCCGCGGCGTTCCGGGCGTACTCCACGGCGGAGACGACCGAGACGTCCAGCTCGCCCGCGGCGAGCAGATCGTTGAGATCGGCCGCGGTGCCGCTGATCAGATCCGCCGAAAGCGGCACGATGCCCCGGTCTACCGCGGCATAGATCGGGTAGCAGTTGATCCAGGGAATCCGGCCCAGGCGCATGGCGATCACGCAGCGTGGACGCTGGGCGCAGCTGCGGCTGTTCCCGCGGCGATGTCCACGACATCATCGAACGATTCCCGCACCGGCTGATAAAGGCTGTCTCGCTCGACCGGCCGCTTGCCCGCCCCGCGGATCAGCTTGACCAGCTCGCTGTAGGGCATATGCATGGCCGTGGTGGCGCCGGCCTGGTGATAGATCCGCTCGAAGACCACGGTGCCTTCCACGTCGTCGCAGCCGAAATCGAGCAGCACCTGCGACATGAACGGCGTCACCATGGGCCAATGGGTCTTCATGTGGGGAATGTTGTCGAGGTAGAGCCTCGCCACGGCGATGTTCTTGAGATCCTCGTATCCGGTGGTGGCGGAACCGACCCGGCCCAGCTCCTCACCCAGTTCGTTGTGCTCGGTGTGATAGGCCAGCGGGATATAGGTCAGGAACCCGCCGGTCTCGTCCTGCAGAGATCGGAGCATGCCGAGGTGCTCCACCCGGTCGGCCGCGGTCTCGATGTGGCCGTAGAGCATAGTGCAATTAGTGGGGATGCCAAGCTGATGCGCCGTGCGGTGCACCCGGATCCACTCTTCCCCCGTGAGCTTCCGTTCGGCGATGCTGGCCCTTACTGCGGTACTGAATACCTCGGCGCCGCCGCCCGGCATGCTGGTAAGTCCCGACTCCTTGAGGGCGATGAGCACTTCCCGCTCGGTGATTTTTTCGATTCTGGCCAGATGGGCAATCTCGACCGCGGTCAGCGCCTTGATGTGGACCTCGGGATGGCGCTCCTTCAAGCCCCGGATCATGTCGGTGTAGTAGGAGAGCTTGAGCTTGGGATGCAGCCCCCCGACGATATGGAACTCGCGGGTGGGGCCGCCCCGGGCCTGCTCTGCCTCGTGGTAGACCTCTTCCAGGGAGCGGGTGTAGGCGCCCTCTTCCTTCGGCATCCTGGCAAAGGAGCAGAAGGTGCAGGTGTTCCTGAGGATGCAGACGTTGGTGGGGTTGATGTGCTGGTTGGCGGAGAAGAACACCCGGTCGCCGTTCCGGCGCTGATTCGCGAACGCAGCCAATTCGCCCAGGCTCAGAATGTCCCGGGTCCCGAACAGTGCGAGCCCATCGTCCGGCGAGAGCCGGACCCCGGCCAGCACCTTGTCCGCGATCGGGCGTAGCGCGGCATCTCGGAAGCGGGCGGGATCGGGGTGGATGGGCATCCTATCTCCCTAAGCGGTCAGCACTTGGACGACGAAGTGAATCTAGCGACCTCGAGGTGGCGGGACAAACCGACGGGAGGCGGCTCCCCGCCATAGTCCGTCCGACGTTTTGGCGCTAATCTGGGGTGTCAGTCCATGATCTCCCTCCTCTACGTGCTGTTCTTTATCTCGGGCGCCGCCGGCCTTAGGTACGAGTCGGTCTGGGCCCGGTATCTGGGCCTGTTCGTGGGCCACGAAGCCTACGCCCAGGTGCTGGTGCTGGTGATTTTCCTGGGCGGAATGTCCCTCGGTGCATACCAGGTGTCGCGACGGACCGAGTCACGCCGGCCGGTCGAGCACCTCGCGGACATGCCGGGCCAGATTGCCCGCCGTGAACGGCTTGGGAAGGAAGGCATCCCCCTCGGCGAGGGCCCGTTCGATCGCGTCGGAGTCTTCCGCGTACCCAGAGATGAAGAGGACCCGGATGTCCGGCCGGGTTTGCCGGAGCTGCACGGCCAGCTCCTCCCCCGTTATCCCGGGCATGACGACGTCGGTTACCAGAAGGTCGATCTCCTGGGTAGTGCCCTGCGCCAGGGCCAGCCCTTCTTCACCGCTCTCCGCCACCAGCACCTGGTATCCGAGGCCGCGGAGCAGCCGAAGAGCAAGTTGGCGCACCTGGGGTTCGTCTTCCGCCAGCAACACCGTCTCGCCGCCACGAGGGGCCAGCGTCTCGATCCTGGTGCCTTGTGCCGGAGTATTGAGGGGCAACGAGCCCTCCGGAAGCGCCGGTAACAGCACCCGGAACCGGCTGCCCCTGCCCGACTCGCTACTCAGCTCGATCCGTCCCCCGGCCTGCCGCACGATGCCGTAGCAGGTGGCCAGGCCCAGCCCGGTGCCTTTGCCGTGCTCCTTGGTGGTGAAGAAGGGCTCGAAAATGGAGGCCTGCTGGTCCGTGGGAATTCCGATCCCGGTGTCGGTCACGTCCAGCAGGACCTCCCCGTCGAGCCGCCCGGTCACGATGGTGAGCGAGCCTCCCTTGGGCATTGCATCGCGGGCGTTCACCGCCAGATTGACCAGTACCTGCTCGATCTGTCCCGGATCCACCAGCACCGGCGGCAGCCCCTCCGCCAGATCGGTCACCAGGTCCACGTCTTCCCCGAGGAGACGCTCCAGGAGTTTGCGCGTTTCCAGGACCAGCACGTTGAGCATCACCGGCCGCGGCTGAGTGACCTGGCGCCGCGCGAAGGCGAGAAGCTG
>JAYUAL010000494.1:0-15173 GCA_043741355.1 Gemmatimonadales bacterium
ACGCTCGCCGACTCGCTCCCCGAGCTCGACCTGATCCTGGGCGGACACGAGCACGAGAACTGGTCGATCCGTCGGGGCGACCGGTTCACCCCGATCATCAAGGCCGACGCCAATGTCCGCTCGGTAGCGATCGTCGACCTGACCGTGCGGCCGGGAACCCGTCCCTTCGTTAACTGGCGCATCGTGACCATCACCGATTCGATCGCCGAGACGCCTGCGGTAGCCGCCGAAGCGAAGCGGTGGACCACGATTGCCTACGATGCGTTCCGAAAGGACGGACTCGAGCCCGAACGGGTCATCGCCACTCTGCCCACATCCCTGGATGCCCGGGAGGTGATCATCCGGAACGGGGAGAACGATTTCACCCGGCTGTTGACCGGGGCGCTTCTAAGAGAGGCGCCGGACGCCGACGTCGCCCTGATGAACAGCGGGTCGATCCGCCTGGACGACGTGCTCCCGTCGGGGCCGATCACCGAGTACGACGTGATCCGCCTGCTGCCGTTCGGCGGCAAGGTGGTCGAGGTCGAGATGACCGGCGCGCTGCTGCAGCAGGTCCTGGAACAGGGAGACAAGAATCGCGGGATCGGGGGATTCCTGCTCCGGGCCAATGCCGAGACGGGCGCCGGCGGCTGGACCATCGGCGGAGCGCCGCTCGACGCCCGGAGGCGATATCGCGTGGTCACCCCCGATTTCCTGGTGTCGGGCGGGGAGCAGAACCTCGGCTACCTCAGCGAAACAAACTCCGGCCTCAAGATGCTGCGCTCGCTGCGCGACATTCGAGTGGTGGTGATCGCCGAGCTGGTGCGGCGCCACGGCCGGTGAGTTCGGACCGCGCGGGTCACTTCCCGAGCCCGGCCGGCGCCCGGGCCTTACCCACCGCGCCCGACAGCGCCAGAAGGGCAAGTGCATACGGCATCACCAGGAACAATTGGTAGGGGACCGATAGCCCCATGGCCTGGAACGCGAACTGGAGCGCGTTCGCCGCCCCGAACAGGAGCGCCGCCAGCAGGACGCCCGCCGGATGCCATCGCCCCAGCACCACGATGGCAATGGCGATGAACCCCCGACCCGCCGTCATTTTTTCGGCGAAAGTTCCGACCTGCGCGAGCACCAGCGTCGCACCGGCCAACCCGGCCAGCCCCCCGCCCGCGAGCGTGGCCAAGACCTGTATCCGCCTCACCGGAACGCCCGATGCCCGTGCCGCCTCCGCCGATTCTCCTGTCGCGCGGAGGGCCAGGCCCCACCAGGTCCGGAACAAGAACCACCACGCCCCCGGCACCAGCATCCACGCGATGTAGGTGAGGGCAGGCTGATTGAACAGCGACTGGCCGAGAACGGGAATCGCTGATGCCCCCGGTATCGGCACAGCGGCGAAAATCGGCAGGGACAGGCCCGGCCCACCCGGCCCGAAGGCCGTCCTATATATGGCCCCCGTCAGGCCCACCATTCCCAGGGTGACCGCCGTGCCAGTGATGATCTGATCGGCCCGGGCGCCGATGGCGACCGCGGCGAAGATCCCCGCCACCAGCACCCCGGCCGCCACCCCCAGAAGGGTTCCGGCCCACGGGCCTCCGGCCGCAGCGCCCACCGCCGACGCCAGGGCGCCGGCCAGCATGGCCCCCTCGATACCGAGATTGATCACGCCAGCGCGCTGGTTCAGCATTTCCCCTGTGGCCGCCAGGAGCAGAGGGGTCGAGATCCGTACCGCGGCGGCCAGGAAACCCGTGAGCACCACGAGTTCGCCGGTCACCCCAAATCCTCAGCCAAAATGGTCCGCGTCGCCGCTCGGCGCGCCAGCACTTCCGCCAGAAGCACCGCCAGGATGATGGTCGCCTCGGCCACCTGGACCGTCACCGCCGGGACCCCGGCCTCACGCTGCATTCCCTGAGCGCCGGCCTCCATCGCGCCGAACAGTATCCCGGTGGCAACGATGCCGAGGGGGTGGAGTCGGGCAAGAAGGGCCACGGCGATCGCCGTGAATCCATAGCCGGGTGAAAGGTTTTGAAAGAGCGTGTAGGTCACTCCGCTGATCTCGACGCCCCCGCCAAGACCGGCCAGCACCCCAGACCAGAGAAGCGCCCCGGCTATCACGCGTTTGACCGGGATTCGGCCGCTGACCTCCGCCGCAAGGGGGCCGAGCCCAACCGCCTTGAGACGAAACCCCCACCGCGTTCGGGTGAACAACAGCCAGAGAACTACGGCCAGGAGAACCGCCAGGAGGATTCCGCTGTGCAGCCTGGTTCCGGGCAGGAGCGGCAGACGAGCCGCCTCGGCGATCGGATCGCTCTGCGGGTACACCCGTTTCCCTTCCTGCAGTGGTCCGGTCACCGCGTAGCTCACCATCGCCTCTGCGACGAAGTTGAGCAGCAATGTCGAAATCACCTCCAGCACCCCGAATCGGACCTTGAGCAGCACCGGCAACCCGATCCAGAGCAGCCCCGCCACCGCCGCGGCTCCCCAGACCGCACCCACCGCCAGCGCGGAGGGCCACGCCGCGACGTGAACCCCGACCCAGGTGGCGGCGATCGCGCCGGCATAAAATTGCCCTTCCGCGCCGATGTTGAGCGCCCCCGCCCGAAAGGCGAGCGCCACGCCCAGGCCTAGCAGGATGAGCGGGACGGCGCGGACGAGCGTGGCAGAGCTGAATGTGTACCACGACCCAAACGCGCCCCGGCCGAGCGCGCCCAGGGCAAGCACGGGGTCATAACCCGAGGCGGCCAGGCCGATCGCGAGCACGACGAATCCGGCACCGAACGCGGCCAGCGCGGTGGCAACCGGACGAAGGCTCTTGCCGCTCACCGCTCCCCTCTCTCCGCTTCCCGGTGGACGCCCAGCATCATCTCCCCCACCACCCGCCGGTCCGCCCCGCGCGGTGCCTCCGCGACCCGTCGGGCATGCACCACTAGCATGCGGTGCCCGAGCTCGAGCACCTCGTCGAGATCGGAGCTGTAGACCAGCACCAGAACCCCGGCGCGTGCGGCGGTGCGAATCTGCTCATGCACAAAGGCCGTGGCGCGGATATCCAGTCCCCGCGTGGGATTCTCGGCGATCAGGATCGTAGGGCGGCGCTCCAGCGCGCGCGCCAGGACGACCTTCTGCTGGTTCCCGCCCGATAGAGTTCGAACGGCCGCGTCGGGGCCATCGGCGCGAATGCGGAAGGTCTCGATGAGCTCTGCGGTACGGGAGCGGGCGTGGGCCCAATCAAGCCGCCGCCCCCGGGCCCACCGCGTATCCTGATCGAGGCCCAGCACCATGTTTTCGGTGATCGAAAGATCGGGGATCAGCCCCTCGGTGGTCCGATCCTCGGGCACGAGCGCCACCGAGCTGGGAGCACCATCGTCCAGCGCAATGCTCCGTAGCAGCTCCCGCTGGCCGTTCCCCTCGACAGCCGCGATGCCGACCAGCTCTCCCGCCCTGAGCGGGATGCCGCCGAAGTGCGCAACGACGGGCGCGGATTCGGAAGGAGGTGGCGGGACCTGTCTCGCGCCGGTGGCGCTCCGTTCCACGGTCTGCCCGATCATTGCCACGGCGAGCGTTTCCTCGGTCTGGCCGTCAACCTCCCCAGAAAACCTCACCGTCCCCTGGCGAAGCACCGTCACCCGATCCGCGGCGACGAACACCTCGCGAAGTTTGTGGGTGATGAGCGCGGCAGCCCCGCCTCCGTCCACGAATTCCCGTATCAGGGCCAGCAGTGCGTCTGCTTCGCTGGGCGCCAGGACCGCGCTGGGCTCGTCGAGCAGGAGAATCCTTGCGCCGATTGCAAGCGCCTTCACGATCTCGAGTTGTTGTCGCAGCGCGACGGAGAGCGATTCGACTCGCGCCTTCCCCGGCAAACGCGCCATCAGCTTGACACCCAGGTCGGACTCCGTCCGTCCGTCCGCCCGTCCGTCGGTTCGACCGACCGCGAGCGCGAGGTTCTCGGCGACCGTCAGGGCACCGATCGAAGTGAAATGCTGGTGGACCATGCCGATACCCAGCGCGCGCGCCGCGCGTGCAGAGCGGACAATGGTTTCCCTGCCCCGTACTCGAATGACTCCCGCGTCGGGGGCGATCATGCCGTAGGCGATGTGGAGCAGAGTGGACTTGCCGGCGCCGTTCTCGCCCACGAGGGCATGCACCTCTCCCGGGACCAGCGCAAAATCGGCCCCGCGCAGCGCCTGCACGGGGCCGTACGACTTGGAAATACCGCGAAGCTCGAGAACCGGCCCCCGCTCCCCGCTCACCACTTCCCACTCACCGTTCAGAGTCCGGTCGGATGGTCGTGAAACTCCCACGGAATTCCAAATCGGGTCGACAGGTGCTCCGCGAGTGCTTTGACCCCGATCGTTTCGGTGGCATAATGCCCCGCGAAGATCGTGTTGACGCCGAGTTCCATGGCGTCGAAGTAGGTGTGGTGCGGCCCTTCGCCCGTCAGGTAGGTATCGAGACCGGCCTGGGCCGCTGCATGAATCCGGTCTCCCGCCCCTCCGGTGATGATCCCGACCCGCCGAACGACCGCGGGGCCGCCCGGAATGAGCTTGGCGCTCGATTCCAGCACCTGCTCGATGCGCGCTACGAACACCTCCCGCGGCAGCTCCGCCTCCAGCACGCCCTGCACTCCGATCGGAGTGCCGCGATAGAGGTCGAAGGGCTGCACTTCTCGGAGCCGGAGCCGCCGGGCCAGCTCGTGGTTGTTGCCGACCTCGGCGTGAATGTCCAGCGGAATGTGGGCGGAATAGAGCGCGATGTCGCCCTCGAAGAGGGCCCGGATCCGCCGGTAGCGGCGACCGGTAAGCGGGACATTTCCGTCCCAGAAGAGCCCGTGATGCACCAGGAGCAGCGAACCGTGCGGCGTTCCCCCGATCGTGGCGAGTGAGGCGTCTACCGCCGCCACAATTCGGGCGACTATGCCCGACGAACTCTGCGCCTGCAGCCCGTTGAGCGCCCCCTCTGAATCCGGAATCTCCCGGACTCTGAGGTAGGCGTCGAGGTAAGCGGTAATGTCAGCGAGCCGGACCAGGGAGTCCATTGGCTAAGAATAACCGGCCTACCCTCCCGAGCGGAGCGCCTCCGTGGGTGCCACTCGAATGACTCGCCGAGCCGGAAGCCAGGCTGCAACGCCCGCCACAAGGCAAAGAAGAACGGGCACCGCGACGAAGGTCAACGGGTCAAATGCGGGCACCCCGAAGAGGAGCCTGCTGACCAGTCGCGCCAGCAGCAGAGCAAGCGCGAGCCCCGCCACGCTACCCCACGCCACCAGCCGAAGCCCGTCGCCCATGAGCAGGCGCACCATCGCGCGGGAGTCGGCTCCCAGGGCCAGCCGGATTCCTACTTCCCGCGTTCGCTGGGCGACCGCGTATCTCACCGTCCCATAGAGCCCAATTCCGGCCAGCACCACGGCGAGGGCAGCCAGCGCACCGATTACCAGGGCCGCCAGGCGAATCGGCAGGCGAATCACTTCGAGGTGCCGCGCCATCGTCCGCAGTTCCACCGCGATAATTTCCGGATCCATGCGTTGCGCCGTCCGAAGCATGGCATTGGCCACCGCGTCGGCGTCTCCCGTAGTGCGAGCGAGGTACCAGACACCCAGGGCGCTGACTTGGCCGAGGGGCAGATAGATTCCCGTTCTTGGATCCTCACCGATGCTGCGGATTTTGGTGGTGGCCACGACACCCACGACCTCATAGTCCCGGTACTTTGTTCCGGTAAGATGTTTTCCGACCGCTTCCTGTCCCGGCCAGAGCCGGTTGGCCATGGCTTCGTTGATAATCATGACCCTGGACGCGCTGTCGGTGTCGGTGGCCCGAAAATCGCGGCCGCGGAGGACTCGGATGCCGGCCGCTCCGAAGTATCCGGTATCCACGACGGCAATATCCGCCGTGTATCCCGTCGAACCCATGGGGGGAATGACACCCGGCGCATTCACCTCGATGTCAGATTGGTTGAGCAGGTTCAGCGGTAGGTTGTCGATCACTCCCACCCCGTTGACTCCCGGCAGCTCCCGAAAACGGGCGGCGAGCTGCCGCTGCGCCAGCAGAAGTTGCCTTGTGGGGTACTTCCCCGGCGGGAAGGTGAGTTGGAGCAGGCCCGAGGGATCTCGCCCGAATCCCGGGTCCACCGCTCCGATCGAGCTGAGGCTCCGCAGAAAGAGTCCCGCCGCCACCAGGAGCACCAGCGATACCGCTACCTGCGCCATGACCAGGCCGTGCCGGAGGCCGTGCCGGCCCCGCCCTCCACCGCCCGCAGATTCATCCTGCAACGTCGTCGCGAGGTGAGGGTTGGTGGCGCGGAGCGCCGGCATCAGTCCGAAGAGAATCCCCGCCCCGAGCGCGACTGCCGTCGCAAAGAGCAGCGCCCGAACGTCGAGCCCGAGCGCCAAGGTGATTGGGAGCGGGAGCGGCAGATTCGCCGTGGTCAGGATCTTCCCTGTCACCGCGGCAAAGGCGAGACCGCCAATGCCTCCCAGAGCTCCAAGGAGAAGTGTCTCGGTGAGAAGCTGGGTCACCAGCCGTCCACGGGTCGCGCCGAGGGCGAGCCGGACCGCGATCTCCTTGCGGCGATCCACCGCCCGAGCCAGGAGAAAACTCGCCAGATTGGCGCAGACCACCAGAAGAACCAGTCCTACTACGGTGAAGAGGAGCCCCGCCGCGGGATATAGAACCCGGTCGAGCTCAGGATGGAGAATGATCTCCCGAGTGGGGATCAGCGTGAAGGTGTCGCTGCCCCTCCAGTCGTTGGGCGCTGCCAGCTTGAGCTGCGCCGCGGCACCCGCCGCCGCGCCGATCGCCGCAATCAGCGTCACGCCGGGGCGGAGCCGTCCCTTGACGAACAGGCCGTGGTTGCCTCGAGCCTGCAGGTCGTCGGTGTTTCCCGGATTGAGCTGGTTCACCATCATGATCGGCGCGTAGAAATCGGGAACCAGACCCCGGATGTTCCCCTGGTATTCCGCCGTCAGGACGCCCACCACCGTGTAGGCGCGGCCGTTGAGCTGGATCGAGCTGCCAATTACTGCCCGCGCCCCGCCAAAGACGCGCTTCCAGTACCCGTTACTCAGCACGACGACGGGGTGCCCGCCGGGTGATACATCGTCCTCCGGACCCAGCAGACGCCCCGCCTCCGGGCGGACTCCCAGTAACGGAAAATAGTTTCCAGTCACCAGCTCTCCCACCGCTCGCGAGGGCATCCCGTCCTTCATGGACTGGGCGAAGACGTACCGCGTCGCGGCCACCTGAGAAAACACCTGCGAGGTGCCCCGCTCGAAGTCCTTATAGTCGGGGTAGCTGAAGGCGTTGAATTTGTAGTCCGGCTTTGTCTCGTACGCATTCACGACCTCGCTCACTGCGCGGATAGGCGAGCGTCGCAAGATGATGGCGTTGACCAGTCCGAAGACCGTCGTCGTTGCGCCTATGCCGAGTGCCAGGGAAAGAACCGCGATGAGCGAGAAACCTGGGCTCGCGAGGAGCCGCCTCATGGCGTAACGAAGGTCACGAATGAATCGGGACATGAATCTTTCTCCGAGCCGTGGGCGTGGGAACGGCTCCGCGTTGGAAACGACGGGAACGAGGTCGGCCTCGCCGAATTCGGCGAGCAGCTCTTCGGGCGAACGACCGGCCGCCAGGCCATCTTCAAAGTGCGCGATCATTTCCTCCAGGACCTCAGCCCGTCGGGATTCCTTCAGGTTCGATCGGGCCACCAGCACCCCGATCGCCCGGGCGATCGAACTCGGCAGACCACGCCGCGTGGCCACGTGTTCGAGCTCCAGGGCGTCGAGGGTCGGGTCCGACACCGGTTCAGCGCTCCGAGCCGAGGGCGCCGACCAGTCCGAGCGACGCCATTGCCCGCAGAAGCCGCCGCCACTGGGCCTGTTCCGCCTTGAGGCGAATTCGGCCCGCGGGCGTCAAGGAGTAGTATTTGCGTTTCCGGCCCGATGAGGCCTCCCGGACCTGGGCGGTCACGAAGCCCTTGGCTTCGAGGCTGTACAGCAACGGGTACAAGGTGCTTTGTCCCATCGCCAGCACGCCATCGGTGCGCTGAGAGAGAGCCTGAACCAGCTCGTACCCGTACATCTGCCGTTGCCTGAGAAGCCGGAGCACCGTCACCGGGCCCGCGCCCCGCATGAGCTCCCGTTCAATACGCATGCTCTAACTCCTGTCTGGTATACTATGTGACACATAGCATACGGAAATGGCGAAGGGCGGGTTTCAACCCGCCCTTCGCCGTCTGCGCGGCTCCTAGTTTCGGACCTTGAGCGTCCCCACCATGATCGAGTCCGCCACTGCCTTGACCCAGGCGCTGAGCGCCGGAGGGATCCGGCCCGCCAGCGCCGGATTGGCCTCGTAGCGGAGCACGCCCCCGGCGAGCCCGAATGACTCAACTTGGGGAGCAAAGCTCCCGTCCTTTACTTGTCTGGCAATAGCGAGAAAGGCGCGGGGCAGGTCGATAACGACAGAGCCAAGTACGCGCTCCGGCGCCAGCGCGCGCTGGTCGGCGTTGGCACCGAACGCGTACGCGTTCGGGCTCTCCTTCACCGCTTGAAATAGACCGAGTGCTGCCTGGTCCGCGTTGTGGTGCAGCATGTCCACGCCGAGCCGGACCATTGCCAGCGTCGCTTCCCGTCCCGCCGCTGCGTCGTCGAAGGTGTTGAGGTAGGCCACTCGACTGTCGATGTGCGGGTTGACCCGTTTGGCGCCGTTGAGCCACCCATCATAGCCCCGCTTGATAGGAGGGAGCTCGATCCCGCCGATGAAGCCGATCTTGTTCGACTTGGTCATTCCTCCGGCGATCATCCCCGCGAGGAAGGTCCCCTCTTCGATCCCGAAGACCATGGGAACCACGTTTCCGGCAGCAGAGACTCGTTCTCCCGACGTGACTACGAACACCGTCTTGGGATACTCCGCGCCGATTCGTTCGGCCGGCCCTTGAAATTCAAATCCATGCCCGAATACCAGGTTGTATCCCTGCTCGGCGTAGGCCCGGAGCGCCTCCTGTTGCTCCCCCGGTGTGCGGGCCTCGACGTGGCTGACCTCGACGTGGAGCGAGTCCCGGATGGCATTGAGCCCCGCGTAGGCCCCTGAATTCCAGGCGGCGTCCGCGATGGAGCCAGGAGTGATCAGGCCGACGCGAAAGACCCCCGTCGCACTGGGCTTACGGCCGCAGGCAACGAGGGCGACAAGGAGGAAGGAGAATAGCCGGTTCATGGCAGGATCATAACACAATGACCGGGCGTCAACCGACTTACCGACTTACCGACCTACGGTTCACTGATCACCGTCGTCAGGCTCTCCATCTTCACCCCCCCGTTCACCTGCCCGCCTTCGTGAATCAGCAGCCGGCGCGTTGTGATATCGCCATGCACCACCGCCGTGGCCTGAAGCTCGATCCGCTCATCCCCATGAATACAGCCGTGGACCCTTCCGGCAATCACCGCCTCACGCGTCACCACATCACCCTCGACGATGCCACCCTCGGAGATCAGCACCTGATCGCCGGCATGCACGTTACCCACGACCCGGCCCTCGATCCGGACCACGCCCTCCGCCTGCAGATCGCCCGCGATGGTCAGGTCCTTCGCGACGATCGACAGCCCTCCCTGCGCGCCGTTCATTCGGCGGCGCTCGACCGGAGGAGCCGCGGTGGTCGACGGTGCCGAGAAGATGCCCATCAGTGTTCCTCCTTGACCATAGTGCCGGGATCGATCGAGACACCGTTGAGCCGGATCTCGAAATGGAGATGCGGAGCCGACGATCGACCCGTGTTCCCGCTCCGGGCGATCACTTCGCCGGCGTTCACGCGAGCTCCCTGAACCGCGATGATCCGGGAGAGGTGGCCGTACATCGAGTGGTAGCCGTCCGGATGCTCGAGAAGAACGAAGCGGCCGTACTGCTCGTGCTCGCCGGTCTGCAGTACGATGCCGCCGCCCGAGGCCCGGACGACGCTCCCTACCGGCACTGCGATATCGATGCCAGGGTGCTCGTCCTGGGTAGTGTCCGCAAGCGCTTGGCCCCGCGTCACATAGCCACGCTCATCGAGGGGCCAGTGTCGGGGGATAGATGAGCCGATCTCGTAAACTGCGCCGGAATCCGGGCCCGCCGCAATGAGGGCCGGGGCCACCGGGAGCGAGCTGCCGAGCATGACCGGGTCGGGAACGATATCGGCGCCGACCATCTTGCGGAGCCGCTCGTAGTTCATCTCCAGGCTGTCCATCGCGGCAGCGAGCTCGCGGACCCGGAGATTGTCGGTGCGCAGCCGGTCCACCTCACGCTCCAGCGGCGGCACCCGCGCAGCCTGCCTGGCAATGGGCCCGTAAAAGGCGATGCCCAGCACCAGTAATACGGTGATCGCCACCCCCAGGACCAGCGCGGCCCGCAATGCCCAGACCGGAATCCGGTAGGTGCTGGACTGGAGCGCTCCATCTCGTTGAACGATGATGGAAACGCTGCGGCGCCATCCGCTCATCCTCCGAAGGGCTCGCCCAGGATGAGCTCGAGCACGCGCGCCAGATCCTCGTTCGAGTAGTAGTGGATGGTAACGGCGCCTCGGCCCCGTCGCCGGGCGGTTACCCGCACGTCCGTCTGGAGCCGCTTGCGCAGGGAGTCTTCGACCCGGCGCACGTCGGCGCTCGGGTTTCTCACTTCCGCCTTCGGCCGCCGGATGGTCCGGCGCACCGCCGGCGCCTCGGTGAGTCGCTCGCCCCGGACCCGCGCCTCGAGGTCGCGTACCGACCAGTCAGCCACGACGCACTCCTTCCCGAGGCGGGTCATTTCCTCCGCGTCGGGAAGGGCGAGCAGCGCCCGTGCGTGGCCTTCCGAAAGCTTGCGGTGCTGCAACAGTTCCTGCACTTCCTCAGGCAGCCGGAGCAGCCGGAGCGTGTTGCTTACCGTCGAACGATCCTTTCCCACCAGCCGCGCGACCTCCTGCTGCGGCATGGAGAATTCCTGCATCAGCCGCTGATAGCCCATCGCCGCGTCGATCGGGGAGAGATCGTCGCGCTGCAGGTTTTCGATCAGGGCCAGCGTGAGCAGGGCGCGGTCGTCGACATCCTTCACCACCGCGGGCACCTTCTGCCAGCCAAGCCGCTGAACCGCGCGATAGCGTCGCTCACCCGCGATCAGCTCGTACCGGCCGTCGGGTCGGGAACGCACCACGATCGGCTGCAGCAATCCGGACACCGCGATGGAATCCGCCAGTTCCTTGAGCTGGGTTTCGTCGAACTCCCGCCTGGGCTGATAGGGATTGGGCCCGATGGCCGATACCGCAAGCTCGCGGAGGCCACCACCGCCGCTCGCGTCATCGCGCGTGATCGGGCCGAGCAGCGCCTCGAGGCCGCGCCCCATCCGTCTGGTCTCGGTCATGTGTGCACTTCCCCCGTCGCACGGGCGGTTCCGTGAGGTAATTCGATCTCGGCAGCAACGTCAGGAGATTCGGCGCGACGGAGCAGTTCCTGCGCCACCGACAGGTAGCTCTTGGCGCCCACCGACTGCACGTCGTACAGCAGGATTGGCTTTCCGAAGCTCGGCGCTTCGGCGAGACGTACGTTCCGCGGGATCACGGTCTTGAAGACTTTGGCACCGAAGTATTCTTTCGCATCCTTCGCCACCTGACGGCAGAGATTCAGACGCGAGTCGTACATGGTGAGCAGGACCCCATCGAGCGCCAGGTCGCGATTGAAGTTCTGCTGCACCAGTCGAATCGTGTTGAGCAGCTGGGAGATTCCCTCGAGGGCGTAGTACTCGCATTGAATCGGTACGATCACGCCGTCCGCCGCCGAGAGGACGTTGAGCGTGATAAGACCGAGAGAGGGAGGACAATCGATGATGATGTAGTCGTAGGAAGCGAGCGCGGGGCGCAGGGCCTCACGCATTCTCGCTTCGCGCTTCTCGGCGTTCACCAGCTCCAGCTCCGCACCGACCAGATCCTGCGTCGCAGGGAGGATCGAAAGAAAAGGAAGCTCGGCGTCTCGCTGAACGATCTCGTGAATCGGCCGCCGGTCCACCAGGAGATCGTAGAGGGACGGCCGGGCCGGGTCCTTGGCCACACCGACCCCGCTGGTGGCGTTGCCCTGGGGGTCGGCATCGACGAGCAAGGTGCGCCGCTCGGCGATAGCTAGGGAAGCGGCCAAGTTTACGGCCGTTGTAGTCTTCCCTACCCCGCCTTTTTGGTTGGCGATCGCGACGATTCTGGCCATGACAACGCCTGTAACAATATGTTATGAATAGAGTTATATGCCGATTGTCTTGTCGTGATTCCCCGACATTCACCATAATATAACGCTTGGCACCCCTGCACGGCTAGGTCAGTTTCACGTGAAACGGTCTAATACGACGCAGGTTGGCAGCGAAAATGGTCCGTACTGCGCCGGAAAGGAAGAGTCAATCGCCAGGAAACCTGGAGATTCCGATCGCGAAGGGGCCAAAAGCAGGAAAGGCTCTGTTGATCAGAACTGCGGTGGCTTCGCACCGAGGTCATGGAGTACGAACGAGCGACTAGGCTATCCAGTGGGAGGCGGCCGGACCAGCGCGATTCGAACCGGAGCGAAACGGTTTGATTTCACGTGAAACATAACGGAGCCTATCCCCTGCTCTTGAGGACCTCCATTACGAGGTTCTGGAGGTCGCTCGGTGAGACTCCAGGAATCCGCCCGGCCTGCCCAAGGCTCGACGGGCGAAGTCTGGCCAGCTTCTCCCGAGCCTCAGAGGAGAGGCTCTCCAGGGCGCTGAACTCCAGTTCCTCCGGAATGCTGAACTCCTCCATTTCCAACATCTTATCGGCCATCTCTCGCTCCCGCTCCATATAGCCACCGTATCGGAGTTCAATTGCCGCCCATTCTCCGGCGCCATCGACGGCCTGGTAATCGGCGGCTGCCAGGAGCTGGTGGAGCTCGACGCCAGGGCGCCGTGCGAGCTCTGCTAACCGGACCGGCTCGGTGATAATGGCTGAGTCGCCGGACTCGAGAATGGGATTGGCCAGGAGGGGGGGTATCGGCGTCTCTACGGCGAACGCCATCACGGCTTCCTCCGCTTCCATTCTCGATTCAGCGGTGCGCCTCTCCGCCTCCGACAGGAGACCCAGGCGAATCGCCGCCGGCAGGAGGCGCCGGAGTGCATTGTCCTGGCGGAGCATCAATCGGAACTCTGCCCGCGAAGTAAACAGCCGGTAGGGCTCGTCTACGCCCCGCGTCACTAAGTCATCGACGAGGACGCCGAGGAAGGCTTCGTCGCGGCGGAAGTAGACTGGAGGCCGGGACAGGGCCGATGCAGCAGCGTTCAATCCGGCCACAACCCCCTGTCCCGCAGCCTCTTCGTAGCCCGTGGTCCCGTTGATCTGCCCGGCGAAGTAGAGCCCATCCATCCCGCGCACCTTGAGCGTCGGCTCGAGCTGGGTCGGTGGGAAGTAGTCGTATTCGATGGCGTAGCCCGGCCGAGTCATCTCCACGTGTTCGAGCCCGGGAACCGAGCGGAGATACTCGAGCTGTACCAATGGGGGGAGTGAGGTGGAGAGGCCGTTGACGTACATCTCCGTTGTGTCGAGTCCCTCCGGCTCGAGAAAGACCTGATGCCGAGCCGCGTCGGGGAACCGAACGATCTTGTCCTCGATCGAGGGGCAGTAGCGTGGCCCGCGCCCACTGATGGCCCCCCCATACATCGCGGACTCCGACAGATGGGCGGTGATGATGTCGCGGAGCCGCTCGTTGGTGTGGGTCAGGAAACAGGGCAGCTGCGCCGGATGCTCGGCCCGCTCGTAAAAGGAAAACCAGAACGGCCGCTCCTCCCCATCCTGGCGGACCAGCGATCCCAGATCAGCGGTTCGACCGTCGATCCGTGGCGGAGTACCAGTCTTGAAGCGTTCTACCGTAACTCCAATGTCTACAATAGCTTGTGATATTTCCACCGATGGGGCTTCCCCGGCACGACCAGCGGGAACCGGCGCAGCCAGCCCCATGTGAATCTGACCCCGCAAAAACGTGCCGGCCGTGATCACGATCGCCCGCGCTGAGTAGCGTCGGCCGTCGGTCGTCTCCACCCCGGCGATGCGGGTCCCTTCAAAGAAGAATCGGGCGGCCGTGCCTTGGGCAAATCGAAGGTTCCGCTGCCGCTCCAGCAGAGTGCGTACTGCCCTGCGGTAGAGCCCTCGGTCGCACTGCGCCCGCGGGGACCAGACGGCGGGTCCCTTCGAACGGTTGAGCATCCGAAATTGGATCCGGGCCATATCGGTGGCTCGACCCATAATTCCGCCTAGCGCATCGACTTCGCGCACGACCGTGCCCTTGGCTATGCCCCCGATTGCGGGGTTGCACGACATCTGGCCGATCGTTTCCAGGTGCTGGGTGAGCATCAGCGTCCGTGCCCCGGACCGCGCCGCCATGGCGCAGGCCTCGGTGCCGGCGTGCCCTCCCCCAATCACCAGAACGTCGTACAGATCCATCCGGAGAAACTAAGCCATCGGCAGGCGAGAATCAGGGGTGACGGTTCGTGAGACGAACGGTATGTTCTCCCCGTTACTCAACGGTACCCAGCACCCACCCTTTTCACCCGAAAACCGCAAACAGGAGTAACGCCCATGGCCATTCGACTCGGCGACACCGCCCCCGACTTCACCGCTGATACGACGCAGGGCCCCGTGTCCTTCCACGCCTGGAAGGGCAACTCCTGGGGCGGTGCTCTTCAGCCACCCCAAGGACTTCACTCCGGTCTGCACCACCGAACTGGGCCGGGCCGCACAGCTCAAGCCGGAGTTCGAGAAACGAAACTGCATGATCATCGGCGTCTCGGTCGATCCGGTGACTTCCCATCAGAAGTGGGAAGGTGACATCAAGGACGTTACCGGGCACACGGTGAATTTCCCCATGATCGGCGATCCCGATCGCACCATGGCCATGCTCAACGACATGATCCACCCCAACGCCAGCGAGAATTTCACGGTGCGCTCGGTCTTCGTGATCGGTCCCGACCACAAGGTCAAGCTCACCCTCACCTATCCGGCCAGCACTGCCCGGAACTTCGATGAACTGCTCCGCGTGATCGACTCGCTCCAGCTCACCGCTAACTATTCGGTGGCCACGCCGGTGGATTGGAAGCATGGAGAGGACGTGATCATCGTCCCCGCCGTATCCGACGAGGAGGCGAAGCAGAAGTTTCCCAGGGGATTCGTGACGAAAAAGCCGTACCTGCGGGTGACGCCACAGCCGAATCGGTGAG
>JAYUAL010000495.1:0-2871 GCA_043741355.1 Gemmatimonadales bacterium
GTCGCGACGCTCGCGCTGGCTCATCCCACGGTGGGGTTCGAGCTCATCGTGGACGGCATCACCCGGCTCCAGGTGCCTCCGGGCCAGGACCAAGCCGCGCGGCTCGCCGGGGTCTGGGGCCCCGACCTGGCCGGCACCCTCATCCCGGTATCGTATGCGTCGGGCCCGCTCCGGGTAATCGGTTTTGCCCAGCGCCCCGGAGACGCGGCCCCCACCGGCCGACGGGCCCAGCTTTTCGTCAATGGCCGGCCCTTCCGCGATTCCTTCCTGGTGCGGGCTGGAGAAGCGGGATATCGATCGGCCATCCATCCCGGCGACCGTCCCAGTCTGCTGCTCCGCCTGGAGGTGGATCCCGCCGACGTCGACGTCAACGTCCATCCCGCCAAGCTGGAGGTCCGCTTCCGCGACCGCATCGCCGTCGAGCGGGTGGTCGAAGAAGCCATCCGCCACGCGCTGGGCGGTCTCGATGCCGCCGCTCCGGTGGGAGAATGGCGCCCGATGCCGCGGCAGGAAGCGGCGGGACTGCCACCGTCGTTCTTCCAGCAGACGGACGGTGCGGACGGTGAGGACGTTCCGTCCGTCCGCCCGCCCGACCGCCCGTCCGCCGGCTTCACCGCTCCCGTCACCCAACTCTTCAACACCTACATCGTCTTCGAAGGGCCCGACTCCCTGGTGATGGTCGACCAGCACTCGGCCCACGAGCGGGTGTTGTTCGAAGAGGTGATGGCGCAGCTCAGCGGCGCCGGAGCGGCGAGCCAGCGGATGCTGCTGCCGGAGACCCTCGAGCTGACCGACGAAGAGCTGGACGCGCTGGAGCGGCACCGCGCGACTATCGAAGCGGTGGGCTACCAGGTCGAGCCCTTCGGTGGCCGGTCGGTGGTGCTGCACTCGGTGCCGGCGCCGCACCGGCGGTTCGACGCCATCGCATGCTTCCGCGAGATGATGGCTGACCTGGCCCGGGGCCGCTTCGGCGGGTGGGCCAACCGGCTGGAGCGCTTCGCGGCCACCTACGCCTGCCGCGCCGCCGTCAAGGGTGGCATGCCCCTCAGCGAAGACGAGATGCGGGCGCTGCTCTTTCGTCTCTTCGAAGCCCGGCTCGCTCCCCACGATGTGCATGGCCGGAGCACCATCGTGCAGCTGCCCCGCGAGGAGCTGGAGCGAAGATTTGGACGACGCTAGACTCCCGGTAATCGTGGGGCCGACCGCGATCGGGAAAACCGCGGTGGCCATGGCGCTGGCCGCGTTGCTGCCTCTCGAGGTGATCTCGGCCGATTCGCGCCAGGTGTATCGCCGGCTCGACATCGGGACGGCGAAGCCCGGCGCCCGGGAGCGCCGGAAGGTGCCCCACCACGGCGTGGACGTGGCCGAGCCGGGCGAGCGCTTCAGCGCCGGACGCTACGCCCGGGAGGCGGCGCGCTGGATCGAGGAGGTGCGGTCCCGCAAGCGGCTCCCGGTCATCGTCGGGGGAACCGGCCTCTACATCCGGGGATTGGTTGACGGATTGTTCATCGAGCCACCCCTCGATCCGGAACGGCGCCGGGAACTGGAACACTGGGTGGGCGGCCTCCACGCCGGCGACCTGGTGCGCTGGGCCGCGCGACTCGATCCCGGGTTTGCCGGAGGCGGCCGCCAGCGCGCCTCCCGCGCCATCGAGATCGCGCTGCTCACCGGACATCCCCTCTCCGAATGGCACCTCCGGGCCCGGGGGCAGGGAACCGTGGCGCCCTGGTATGTGCGGCTCACCGCGCCGCGCCCGGTGTTGCACCAGCGGATCAAAGTCCGCGCCGAGGAGATGGTGCGGCGCGGGCTGATCGAAGAGGTCGCGGCGGTGCTGAGCGAAGGCCATGCGCCCGATGCGCACGGACTGGACGGCGTGGGCATCCGCGAGGCGGTGCAGTACCTCCATGGCAAGCGCACCCGGGAGACGGTCGCCGAGGCCGTCACCATCAGCTCCCGGCAATATGCCAAGCGGCAGGAAACCTGGTTCCGGCACCAGCTCAAGGGGCCGGTGCTGACACTCGATGCGACTCGGCCGGCCGAAGAGGTCGCCGCCGAAATAGCGACCGAGTGGGCCGGCCGAAGGACCGTGAGGACCGACTGATGGTGTGGACGGAACCGTCCCCACTGTCCCCACCGACCTCACTGTCCGTCTGCGACGAAGGAGCGATATGAAGATCGGCATCACCTGCTACCCCACCTACGGCGGATCCGGCGCCCTGGCCACCGAGCTCGGCCTGGACCTGGCGCGGCGGGGGCACGAAGTCCATTTCATCACCTACGCGATGCCGTTCCGGCTCCGCGGGTACACCGAGCGGGTCTACTTCCATGAAGTGGACACCTCGGCTCGCTACCCGCTGTTCGAGCATTTCCCCTATACCCTCGCGCTGGCCTCCAAGCAGCACGAGGTGGCGCTGGCGGTCGGGCTGGACGTGCTGCACGTGCACTACGCGATTCCCCACGCCACCACCGCCTGGCTCGCCCGGGAAATGCTCCCGCCCGAGCATAAGGTGAAGGTGATCACCACCCTCCACGGCACCGACATCACGCTGGTGGGCCAGGAGCAGAGCTTCTACGCCATCACCAAGTTCTCGATCGAGCGCTCCGACGCGGTCACGGCGGTGTCGGCGTTTCTCAAGGACGAAACGATCCGCACCTTCGGCTGCACCCAGTGCCGGATCGGGGTCATCCCCAACTTCGTCAATTTGGGGGAATACCGGCCCGCCGAAACGAGGAACAAGGATGGCCTCTGCCCGCCGGATCACAAACTGGTCACCCACATCTCGAACTTCCGCGAAGTAAAGCGGGTCAAGGACGTGGTGCGGGTCTTCGCGCGGGTCCGCAAGGCCATGCCCGCGACGTTGCTGATGATCG
>JAYUAL010000496.1:0-2864 GCA_043741355.1 Gemmatimonadales bacterium
CTGATCGGGGCCATCGACTACGAAACCGTGCTGCAAGCGGAGGGTCAGGAGGGCATCGATCGCTGGGAGAACGTGCGAGAGCTGGTGGCCGCCGCCGCCGAGTGGTCCGAAGTGGTGACCGAGGATGACGCCAGCACGCCATTGGAGCGCTATCTCACCGAGGCGGCCTTGCTCTCCGCCGTCGACAAGAGCGACGGCAAAGACGGCGTCACCCTGATGACCCTGCACACCGCCAAAGGCCTCGAGTGGCCCGTGGTGGTGCTGGCCGGCCTCGAGGATGGGCTCTTCCCGCTGGCCCGCGCGATGGAAACCCAGGCCGGGCTCGAGGAAGAACGACGGTTGTTCTACGTCGGGCTTACCCGCGCGAAGGACAAGCTGTATCTCAGCTGGGCAAGGGCCCGGCGCCGGGGCGGCGAACTGCGCCCCGGCATCGCCTCCCGGTTCGTGGAGTCGGTACCCGCCGAACTCCTTGAAGAGCGGAGCACCGCCTCGCTGTGGGCGCCCAAGCGCACCTCGGGCGGGTGGCTCGCGCCGTGGGAGGTCACCAGCGTGCCTCGCGCCACACCGGTTCGCCTCTACGCCATGGAAGAGCACCAGCAGAACCAGGACTCGCCCCGATTGGTGAAAGGCGAGCGGGTCCGGCATCGAAAGTTTGGCAGCGGCACGGTGCAGGGGCTCTCGGGACTCGGCAAGGACCTGAAGGTCGGCGTACTCTTCGACGAGCCGGAAGTAGGATTGAAGCAGCTGCTGGTGGCGTTTGCCGGTCTGGAGCGGGATTGGGGGGAGGGCGCATGAGCGTTTCCGCGAAGGACGTGAGTCACGTGGCCCGGCTCGCCGAGCTCGCGGTGGATGACGCCGACCTGCAGTCGCTCACCGCCCAGATGGACCGGATCGTGCGGTTCGTCGCGCAGCTTGCCGAAGCGGGTGATACCGCCGCAGACCTGACCTACCACGCGGGGCCGGAATGCACCCCGCTGCGTCCCGACGTGGTCAATCCGGCGCCGCTGGCACGGCCGCCGGCCGCGATCGCGCCGGAATTCATCGACGGGTTCTTCGTGGTTCCGAAGCTCGGAGTCATGGAGGACGCATGAGTCTGCGGGAAGCGGCCCGCGACATCGGACGGCGGCTGGAGGCCGCCAGCCCGCTCAACGCCACGCTGGCCTGGTCGCAAACGGCGCTCGATGCGGAAGCCGGCCGGGTCGAAGCGATGCCGGCGAGGGGCTCGCTCCATGGCATGCCGGTGGCCCTCAAGGACAACATCCTCACCACCGAGCAGCCCACCACCTGCGGATCGCGGATACTGGCGGGCTATGTCTCGCCCTTCTCCGCCACGGCTGCGGTGCGGCTCCGGGCGGCGGGCGCCTTGATCGCCTGCAAGACCAACCTCGACGAATTCGCGATGGGCTCCTCCACCGAGCACTCGGCGTACGGCCGGGTGCACCACCCGCTCGATCCGGCGCGGGTACCGGGCGGCTCCTCCGGCGGCTCGGCCGCCCTGGTGGCCGCCGGTGTCGTGCCCGCCGCGCTCGGCTCCGAAACCGGCGGCTCGGTCCGCCAGCCTGCCAGCTTCTGCGGAGTCGTTGGGGTGAAGCCGACCTACGGTCGGGTGAGCCGCTACGGATTGGTGGCGTTCGGCAGCTCGCTGGACTGCGTCTCGGTATTCGGCCGCACCGTGGCCGATGCGGAGAAGGTGCTGGTGGCGATCGCGGGCGTCGATCCGCTCGACGCGACCACCGAAAACCCTGCGCCGCTGCGGCCACTGCCGGTGCCGGCCTCGTTCGAGGGAAAGACCATCGGCTTGCCCCGCGAGTATTTCCCGTCCGACCTCCACCCCGGGGTGAGAGCGGGTTGCGCCGCCGCCATAGCGCGCATGAAGGAGCTGGGCGCGAGGATCGTCGACGTGTCGCTGCCCCACGCGCGGTATGCGGTGCCGACCTATTACATCATCGCGCCCGCCGAGGCCGCCGCCAATCTGGCCCGCTTCGACGGCGCCCGCTACGGCGCGAGGGTGGTCGCAGAGGGAGACCTTCGCGCCCTCTACCGCGCGACTCGGGGCCAGGGGTTCGGACCCGAGGTCCGCCGCCGGATTCTGATCGGTACCTACGTGCTGAGCGCCGGGTACCACGAGGCGTACTACCAGCGGGCCCAGGGAATGCGGGCGCGGGTCGCCGCGGATTTCACCCTGGCGTTCGCCGGAGGGGTGGACTTTCTCTTCACGCCCACCACGCCGACCCCGGCGTTCAAGGCCGGGGAGAAGACCGAGGATCCGGTCGCCATGTACCTCGCCGACATCTTCGTCTGCTCGGCCAACCTGGCCGGGCTGCCGGCGGTGAGCATTCCGATCGGACGATTCGAGGGGCTGCCCCTGGGCGGTCAGCTCATGGCGCCGCATTTCGAGGAGGCGGCCATGCTGGCGCAGGCCGCCACGCTCGAGCGGCATCTCGACGCCGCCCTGGAGGTGGCAGCGTGAACTGGGAGACGGTGATCGGCCTCGAGGTGCACGTGCAGCTCGGCACGGTGTCGAAGATGTTCTGCGGTTGCTCGACGTCTTTCGGCGACGCGCCCAACACCAACGTCTGCCCGGTGTGCCTCGGACTGCCCGGCGCGCTGCCGGTCCCCAACGCCCTGGCGATTCGCCTGGCCACCCGAGCCGCGCTGGCGCTCGGCTGCTCCGTGCATCAGACCAGCAGCTTTGCCCGGAAGAATTACTTCTATCCCGACCTGCCCAAGGGCTATCAGATCTCGCAATTCGACCGCCCCCTCTCGACCAATGGCCGCCTCGCGATCGAGTCGGTCGCGCGCGGGCCGATCGAAGTCGCCATCGAGCGGCTCCACGTCGAAGAGGACGCGGGGAAGTTGCTCCA
>JAYUAL010000497.1:0-2862 GCA_043741355.1 Gemmatimonadales bacterium
GTCGAGCGCCCGGTCACCTTGACGGTGAGGACGACGACCTCGCCCACCGCAACGCGGTCGCGGTCGACGGCAGCGGTCACGTCCAGGGCCGGTGTCTGCAGCGCGAGCAGCGCGAGGAGCGACAGCATCACCAGTCCTTGCCCGTGGCGCTCTGGGCTACCCGGCGGCGGCGGGCCTGGTCGGCGCGCACGTCACGCTCGGTGCGCTCGACCGAATTGAGGATTTGATCCGCTTCGGCCTGCGAGAGGGCGCCGCCTCCCTTCGGGCTCGGGGTGGGCGAGGATCGGGGCTGGGGCGTGGGCGGCGGCGCGGCGCCCCCGCCACCACTGGTCGGCGGCGTGCGCTGTTGCACTAGCTCGAGATTCCACTTGGCCTCGCGGGACCGGGGGACCAGCAAGAGCGCCTCCCGGAACTGGGCGGCGGCGCTCGGCTCCAGCTCGGCCCGCTTGCCGGTATCGGCGCGCGCCTCCAGCAGGTCGGTCAAGCCGAGATTGTAGAGGGCGCGAAACCGGAGATCAGGGTCCAGGGACTTGGCGGCCTGCGCGAGCAGCTGCCGCGCCGCGCCGAACTGGCGGCCGGCCAGCGCGGCGGTGCCGGCGTTGAAGAGCGCGGTATCCTTTCCCGGCCGGCTGGCTGCCTCCCGGGTGTACGCCACGATCGCGCCCGCGGTATCGCCGCGGCGAAGCAGGCGGTCTCCGCTCGAGGGACGCTGCGCCACGGCACCCCCGGAGAAGACCATCAGCGCCAGGACCGCGAGCGCGGGACCCTTGCGGAACAGCGCCTGGAGGCCGAGCAGGCCGATGGCGCCCAGGGCGAAGAGCCAGGCGCGCGGGGTGAGGTCCTCGCGGCGGCGCTCCCAGGTGGCCCGCCGCTCCAGGCCGGCCAGCACGCCGCGCACGGCGCCGGCCTGATCGGCCGCGTCGCCGGGCACCAGGATCCCACCCGCCGCGTCGGCAACCGCGCGGAGGATGTCGTCACGGCGCGAGGTGCGCACCATCCGCCCCTCCGCGTCGGTCTTGAACCCCTTGAGCTCGCCGCGCTCATCCCGGAGCGGGATCCGGGCCCCGGCGCTGTCTCCTTCCGCCACCAGCACCAGGGTCACTCCGGCAGAGCGGAGCGCGCGGGCCGCGGCAACCGCGGCGTCGAGGGGACCGTGGGTCTCGCCATCGGTGAAGATGACCAGCGCGCGCGCGCCGCCCTCCGCCGCCGCCGTGAGCAGCCCGCTCCCCTGCACCAGCACCGCCTCCAGGTCGGTGCCGCCCTCGCTCGCGATATCGGGGTCGAGCGCGTCGAGCTGGAGCGACACCGCTCCGTCGTCCAGGGTGAGCGGGGCCAGGATGTAGCTCCGCCCCGCGAAGGCGAGCAGCGCCAGACGATCGCCGCGGGCATCCTGCACCAGCCGGCGGGATTCCCGAATCGCGCGCTGGAGCCGGCTGGGCGCGACGTCTTCCGCCAGCATCGAGCGGCTGATGTCGATGCCGATGGCGAGATTGAGTGCCCGGCCTTCCATCTGGGTTTCGCTGCTGCCCCAGCGCGGGCCCGCCGCACCGATGCCCGCCACCAGGCAGGCGGCGCCGAGCCACCACGGACCCGACCGGCCGCCGCGGGCCACTCGCTGCTCCGGCGCCCAGAGCAGGGCCGCGCGGATCCGGGCCCGCCGGCCCCGCGAGGCGAGCAAACCGGCCGCCAGGGCCACGAGAGGCGCCAGCACCAGGAGCAGGGCCGAGTCGACGCTCACGGGGCGCGTACCAGCACGGTGGAGCCGAGTACCAGCCCCAGAGCCATCGCGCCGAGGCCGGCGAGCAGAAACGGGGTAAGGGTTTCGTCCGCGGCACGGTACTGTTTTGCGGTGACCGGGGTGCGCTCGAGCCGATCGATATCCCGGAAGATCCGTCCCAGCGACTCGGTGTCGGTAGCGCGAAAGTAGCGGCCACCGGTCTTGTCCGCGATTTCCTTGAGCAGCACCTCGTCGATTTCGACCGGGAGCATCTCGTAGCGGAAGCCGGAGAGGCCCCGCCCGGTGGGAAACCGCGCCTCCCCATGCGCGCCCACGGCCACACTGTACACCTTGATGCCGAACGCCGCGGCGGCATCCGCCGCGGTGCGGGGATCGATGGCACCGCGGTTGTTGACACCGTCGGTGAGCAGCAGCACCACCTTGGACCGGGCCGGGACCCGGCGCAGACGGTTGACGGCGGTGGCGAGCCCGCTGCCGATGGCGGTGCCGTCCTCCAGCGTTCCCACCCGCAGCGCAAGGACCGCCTGCTCCAGCACCGCGTAGTCCAGCGTTACCGGAATCTGGGTCAGGGCCTCGCCGGCGAATGCCACCAGACCGATGCGATCGGCGTTACGGCCGCGAATGAACGCCACCGCCTGGCGCTTGGCCACCTCCAGCCGGTTCGATGGCGCAAAGTCTTCCGCCAGCATGCTGCTGGACACGTCGATTGCGAGGACGATCGCGATCCCGTCCTTCCGGACCGTGGCGGGCCCGCCCGGGAGGCGGGGACCCGCCGCCGCGACGATCCATCCCACCAGCGCCAGCGAGCGCAGGATCCGGGGAATCCAGGTAAGCCAGGAGCGCCCGGCCGCCGCGGCGGGGAGGGCGCCGTCGCCAACGGTAACCGCCCCACCCCGGCGCCGGAGGAACGGAAGCAGGAGCGGGAGCACCAGCAGAATCAGCAACAACGGGCGTGCGAAGCTCATGGGGCGACGAGTTTCGCGGCGCGCTGATACAGGGCGGCGAGCTCCGCCTCGGCGCGAGGGGAAAAGCTGCTGAACGAGATGTCGTCCAGCACCCGCTGCAGCTCGGCGATCTGGGCAAGATCCTGGCGCTTCCGCATCCGGTCGGAGAGCAGCCACGCC
>JAYUAL010000498.1:0-2847 GCA_043741355.1 Gemmatimonadales bacterium
CCTCGGCGTGGGCGCTCTGGCTGCTGGCAAGCTGGCAGGCCGACCATGACGCGATGTCGATTCTCTCCACCAGGTTGGGCGGCGTCATGCGAGTGCCGCCGGCAGTGCTGATTCTGCTCACGCTCCTTCTCGCCGCGGTGCTCGCGTGGAGCGCCGCGGCGCTCGCGGGCGTCATCGCCAATTCACTCGCTCAACGCTCTGGAGACCCCCGATGATCGATCGACGCAGTCTGGCGCTCGCCGCCGCACTTCTTGCCGCCGCGGGACCGCTGGCCGCCCAGGCGAACTACGACACGGTAAAGGTTCGGACCATCCCCGCCGGCCAGGGCGTGTACATGCTGCTGGGGGCAGGCGGCAACATCGCGCTTGCGGTGGGCGACGACTTCGCCTTCCTGGTGGATGACGAGTACGCCGATGCCGGGCTCAGCGGGAGGATCCTGGCCGCGGTGCGGCAGGTTACCGACAAACCGATCCGGTTTCTGGTCAACACCCACTGGCACGGCGACCACACCGGCGGCAACGAAAACATGGCCAACACCGGCATCATCATTGTGGCGCACGACAACGTCCGGACCAGGATGAGCTCCGAACAGTTCATCGCGGCGTTCAAATCGAAGGTGCCCGCGTCGCCGAAAGCCGCGCTGCCGGTGGTCACCTTCGGGGATGGCGTGGCGTTCTACAACGGGGGCGAACAGATCCACGTGGTGCACGTGCCACCGGCCCACACCGACGGGGACGCGATCGTGCACTTTACCCGGGCCAACACGATCCACATGGGAGATACCTTCTTCAACGGGCGCTACCCGTTCTTCGACTTGTCGAGCGGAGGATCGTTCGAAGGAGTGATCAAGGCGGTGAACAGTGCCCTGGCCTATGTGAACGACAGCACCAAGGTGATTCCCGGCCACGGCCCGCTCGCCGGCAAGGCGGAACTCGTGGCTTACCGGGATGTGCTCACCAAGGTCCGCGACCGGGTGGCGGCGCTGATCAAGCGGGGCAAGACCAGGGAACAGGTGATCGCGGCCAAGCCCAGCGCCGAGTGGGACGCGACCTGGGGCTCCGGCTTCATGAAGCCGGATGTGTTCCTGGGAATGGTGTACGACAGTATGAGGAAAAAATAGGCAGCTGCTCGCTACCTCCTAGAATCGTACCGCCGCCCCAACTCGGAGGGTGCGCGGCGGGACCCGCTGCCGGGTCTGCCCGTACGCCGAGAACGCCTCCGGATCCAGATTGCCGTTTATCGAGGTCTGGATCTCGGAAATCGTGCTGGCTCCCAACCCATTGAACGCGTCGAGCTGGAAGCTCAGCTCGGTCCGTCCGATGGGAAAGCCCCGTTCCAGGTGGAAGTCCACCGAGGCGCGGCCCGGATAGTTGTAGGTGCCGCGCGGCTGCACAAAGAGGCGCTGGCCTGTGGTGGTGGCAAAGAAGTAGCCTCGAATCCGCTTGGGGCGGAGTGGGACGCCCGCGGAATCCGGCAGCTCGAACTCCAGCAGCAAATTGGAAATCGAGAGCGTTGGCGTCACGCGGTCGCCGGAGAAGTAGGTCACGAAGGCACCGCCCCGGAACCGGTACGGCAAACTCCCTCCGATCGCCAGCTTGAGCTCGACCACGCTCTGGTTATTGAGGTTCCCGTAGGAGTTGAGCTGCTCGTTGATGTGCACGTACGGTCCTGCCCCTGACACCGTATAGTCGTCGGTACCGGTCAGGCTGTTCAGATTCCCCTTGAGACTGGTGAAGGTGCCCGACACTCGCGCCCACCACGACGCATAGGTGGCCGAGACCGAGAGCTGGAGCTGATCGAATTTTCTGGTCGCGTTCGGCACGTTGGTGAGCACGTTGTCGGGCTGGTAGGTCAGCGCCCCCCACCGCTTCAGGCCCTCTTCCCCCTCGAATCCCGGTGGGATGAAGTCTCCGATAGCCCCGTTTTGGACCTGAGTCCGCCAGTAAATGATGTCCTCGTTCGAGACATAGAGGGTGGGCAACACCAGGGGTTTCCCGCCAAAGAACAGGGGGCGAAAGAACCGGTCCTGCACCGTCACGTCGCGATAGACGGTATAATTCTTGTCGAGTTTGCGGTCCACCACCGCAACCATGTTTTTGTTGTGGCGGCGGATGTAGAGCGCTTCCGTCTTGAGGTGGCTGCCCCAGGTCTTTTCCAGCCCCACGATGCCCTGCTCGATATACGGCTCCTTGAAGTTCTCGACCCGGCCTACTTCGTTCAGCCGGATCGTCTGGGCCTTTCTCCAGGCGGGATCGCTATTTCTCTGCAGGGCCGTGAAGGTCGTCCGCGGATCGGTGAACGGCGGGCCGGTGTATTCCCACCGGTCTTCGTTCGAATAGACGCTGCCGCCCTCGGCTCGGTCGAAGAACGACGCGAACATGTTCTGGTGGAAAACCCCCCAGTGCACCTTGGCCACCAGGGTCCCGTTCCCGCTCAGATCGGCTACAACGCCGATGCGGGGCTCGAAGGCATTGTCGCTCACCGGGGTGAAATACCCGCGGCCATTCGGCTGCCGCAGGCGTCCGATCCAGCGCCCCCACCGGACCCCGGGGTTGACGCTGAGCCAGGGGGTCACCCGGATGTAGTCCTGGATGAAGGCAGCGCTGTTCTGCACCTTGGAGCCGAGATCGGCCTCGCCGCCCCAGCTGCTGGTGGTCACCCCGTTGAAGACCCAAGTCGACGGTACCGCCGGATCAAACACCGGCGGGGTGAGGCGCTCGCCCGGGCGCCAGGTGAGGCCTCCGTTCCGCAGCAACTGGTAGGTCCACTCGCCGAAGCCGTGCTCGCCGCCCACCTTGAAATGATGCTCCATCGCCGCGAGGCGGGCGTAGACGTCCCAGTTGACGG
>JAYUAL010000499.1:0-2842 GCA_043741355.1 Gemmatimonadales bacterium
TGGCGTCGGTGGGCGGCCTGCGGCGCATGTGGCCGGGCCGCTCCTAGCCGCCGAGCCGTCTCGCCTTAGATTGCATGGATATGCCTGAGGCAATTCCGATCGGAGCCGATCACGCCGGGTTTCAGCTCAAGGAACGGCTGGTGAAGGAGCTTGCATCGCTCGGATATCAGCCGGTCGATGTTGGCACTCATAACCGGGACTCGGTGGACTACCCCGACTTCGCGCACCGGGTGGCGGAGCGGGTGGAGAGCGGTGAAAACGCCCGCGGGGTGCTGCTCTGCGGCACCGGGCTGGGCATGAGCTATGCGGCCAACCGCCATCCCGGCGTGCGCGCGGCGGTGGCCTGGACACCGGAAATTGCCCACCTGGCCCGGGAGCACAACGACGCCAACGTCCTGGTGCTGCCGGCCCGCTTCCTCGACGAGGAGCAGGGTGTGACGATTCTCAGAGAATGGCTCAGTACTCCCTTTGCCGGCGGGCGGCACGCGCGGCGGGTGGCGAAGATCGAGGAGACCTCACCGGATGCTTGATCACAACGCCCCCCTCCGTGACGCCGACCCGGCGATCGCCCGCCTGGTGGACCGCGAGCTGGCGCGCCAGCGTGACGGCCTGGAGCTGATCGCCAGCGAGAACTTCGCTTCCCGCGCGGTGATCGATGCCATGGGCACTCCGCTCACCAACAAGTACGCCGAGGGATACCCGGGCCGGCGCTACTACGGCGGATGCGAAGTCGTGGACGAGGTGGAGCAGCTCGCCATCGACCGCGCCAAGGTGCTGTTCACGGCCGAGCACGCCAACGTGCAAGCGCACGCCGGAGCCCAGGCCAACTTCGCCGCGTTCATGGCGCTGATCAAACCGGGCGAGACCCTGCTCGGCATGTCGCTCCCCCATGGAGGGCACCTCACCCACGGCCACTCGGTGAGCCACACCGGCGCCATCTGGCGCGCGGTGCACTATGGCGTGGTGCCGGCCACCGGGCTCATCGACTACGATCAGGTTCGCAAGCTGGCCCGCGAGCACCATCCGAAGCTGATCATCGCCGGCGGCAGCGCATACTCCCGGATCATCGATTTCGCCGCGTTCCGGAGCATCGCCGACGAAGTGGGCGCCTCGTTCCTGGTGGACATGGCGCACTTCGCGGGGCTGGTTGCGGGCGGGGTCTACCCCTCGCCGGTTCCCCACGCCCACGTCGTTACCACCACCACGCACAAGACCCTGCGCGGGCCGCGAGGCGGATTGATCCTCTGCGCCACCGACCTGGGCAAGCTGGTGGACAAGTCGGTCTTCCCCGGCACCCAGGGCGGTCCGCTCATGCACATCATCGCGGCCAAAGCGGTGGCCTTCGCCGAGGCGATGACGCCCGAGTTCAAGGCCTACTCGCGGAAGACCGTGGCCAATGCCAGGCGGCTCGCGGCCGCGCTGGTGGACCGGGGATTCGCCATCGTTTCCGGCGGCACCGACAGCCATCTTATGCTGGTGGATCTCCGGCCGAAGGGTCTCACCGGGAAGGAGGCGGAATTGCTGCTGGTGCGATCCGGCATCACCGCCAACAAAAACACCGTCCCCGACGACCTCCAGTCTCCCTTCGTCACCAGCGGCATCCGGCTCGGCACGCCGGCGCTGACTACCCGTGGGATGGGCGAGCGGGAGATGGAGCGCATCGCCGAGCTGATCGATGAGGTGCTGACCGGCCGGGACGACATCACCGTCAACCGGGTGCGCGGCGAGGTGGAGGAGCTGGCCGGCGGCTTTCCGCTGTATGCGCGGGCCCGGCGGCGCGCGCTCGTCCGGGCGCGATGAGCGACATCCGTTTTGCCGGAGAGGTACTCGAGCGGATCCGCCGGCACGGCGAGCGGTACGACGAGCGCGCCTTCCTTTTCATGCTCGCCAGCATCGAGTATCTCCAGACCCGCCTGCCCGAACGCCGCCACGTGACCGGGCCCGAGCTCACGCTGGCCTGCCGCGACTTCGCGCTGGAGCAGTACGGCCTCCTTGCCCGTACCGTGCTGGAGCACTGGGGCGTTTGGGGCACCGAAGACTTCGGCCGAATCGTGTACGCGCTGGTGGAGGTGGGCCTCCTCGTCACCCAGCCGGGCGACAAGGTGGAAGACTTCCACGGCGTGTACCGGTTCGAAAAGGCGTTTGACGATGGCTACGAGTGGCAAGGCCTGCCCCGGGGAGAGGGGGAGCGGTGAGCGGGGAGCGGTAAGCGGGACCACCCCGTCCACCGCTCACATTCCGCTCCCCGCTCCCACTCCCCGCTCCCGGTCTATGATTCCCGTCCTCACCTCCCATCAGGCCGCCGCCTGGGATCGTCTCGCCGAATCGGCCGGCATCTCACTCGCCGGGCTTATGGAGTGCGCCGGCCGCGCCACCGCGTCCGTGCTGGCGGCGCGATTCCCCGATCGGCTCCGTCACGGAGTCCTGGTCGCCGCCGGGCCCGGCAACAATGGCGGCGACGGCTGGGTCATCGCGCGGGCGCTTCATGCCGCGGGCGTCCCGGTTTGGGTCACCTCGCCGGTCGAACCCGCGTCCGAGCTCCCCCGCACCATGGCCGCGCTGGCGCGCGATGCGGGCGTGCGCGACGTCGCGCCGGAGGGACCCTGGCCCCATGCCGGGCTGGTCGTCGATGCGCTGTTAGGCACCGGCGCCGTGGGTGCGCCTCGCGGTGCGGTGGCCGCGCTGCTGCCCCGCCTGGCCGATCTGGAAATCCCGATTGTCGCCGTGGACGGACCCAGCGGACTAGATCTCGACGACGGCGTAGCGCAGAGCCCCATCCGGGCCGCGCTCACCGTCACGTTCGGCGGATACCGCCGCGGGCAGCTTCTGGCGCGCGACGAAA
>JAYUAL010000500.1:0-14998 GCA_043741355.1 Gemmatimonadales bacterium
CCGATCGAGCCGGCGTTGGAACTATCTTTCCCGGCGTCCGAACATCCTGGAGCCCGACCCCATGACCACGTTTGCCCCTGCCGTGGTTCGCGCGCCGACCGGAACCACTCTCTCTTGCAAGGGGTGGCACCAGGAGGCGGCGCTCCGCATGCTGATGAACAACCTCGATCCCGCCGTGGCCGAGCGGCCCGAAGACCTGGTGGTGTACGGGGGAACCGGCAAGGCGGCGCGCAACTGGGCCTGCTACGAGAAGATCGTGGAAACGTTGCGGCGGCTCGACAATGATGAAACGTTGTTGGTGCAAAGTGGCAAGCCGGTCGGGGTGTTCCGGACCCACGACGAGGCCCCCCGGGTGCTTATCGCCAATGCCAATCTGGTTCCCCGCTGGGCCAACTGGGACGAATTCCGCAGGCTGGAAGCGATCGGGCTCACGATGTACGGGCAGATGACCGCGGGCTCCTGGATCTACATCGGCACCCAGGGAATCCTGCAGGGGACCTACGAAACCTTTGCCGAATGCGCCCGGCGCCACTTCGGAGGCAGCCTGGCGGGACGTCTGCTGGTGACCGCCGGGCTGGGCGGCATGGGTGGGGCGCAGCCCCTGGCCGCGACGATGAACGGCGGGGTGATGCTCGGGATCGACGTGGATCCCACCCGCATTTCGCGGCGGGTCGAGCGTGGCTATTGCGACCGGATGACCCATGATCTCGAGGAAGCGCTCCAACTCACCCTGGCCGCCCGCCAGGCCCGCCGCGCCCTCTCGGTGGGTCTGGTGGGAAACGCGGCCGTCGTGTTGCCGGAGTTGCTCCGGCGCGGCGTCCCGGTCGACCTGGTCACCGATCAGACCTCGGCCCACGATCTCCGGATGGGATACATCCCCGCCGGCCACTCGCTCGAATCGGCCGCCGAGCTGCGCGAGCGCGACGCCACGGCCTATGAAGCCGCGGTGCTCGACTCGATGGTGGCCCATGTCGACGCCATGCTCGGCTTCCGGAAGGCCGGCGCGGTGGTGTTCGACTACGGCAACAACCTCCGCGGCCAGGTGGCGGATCACCGCGGCATGGCCCGGGCATTCGACATTCCCGGATTCGTCCCCGAGTACATCCGGCCGCTCTTCTGCCGCGGGGCCGGCCCGTTCCGCTGGGCGGCGCTCTCGGGAGACCCGGCGGATATCGCCGTCACTGATGACGCGGTGCTGGAAACCTTCCCCACGAACGAGCCGCTGGCGCGCTGGATCCATCAGGCCCGGAACAAGGTCCATTTCCAGGGGCTGCCGGCTCGGATCTGCTGGCTCGAGTACGGCGAGCGGGCCGAGCTGGGCCTCCGCTTCAACTGGTTGGTCAAGCAGGGGAAGGTCAAAGCCCCGATCGTGATCGGGCGTGACCACCTCGACACCGGATCGGTCGCCTCGCCGAACCGGGAAACCGAGGGGATGAAGGACGGGAGCGACGCCATCGCAGACTGGCCCCTGCTCAACGCCCTGCTGAACACCGCCTGCGGGGCGAGCTGGGTATCGATCCACCATGGTGGAGGGGTGGGCATCGGATACTCGATCCACGCCGGGATGGTGGTGGTGGCGGACGGCACCGAGAGCGCCGACCGGCGGCTCCAGCGGGTGCTCACCGCCGACCCGGGCACCGGCGTGATGCGCCACGCGGATGCGGGGTATGAGCTCGCCATCGAGACCGCGCGGGAGCGCGGGGTGGATCTGCCGATGATTCAGGACGGACGGTGAAGACCGTGGGGACGGTGAGGACCGTGAGGACAGGAAGCTTCCGTCCTCACCGACCCCACCGTCCTCACCGTCCTCACCGACTCCACAGTCCCCCCTGTTCCCCCCGTCCGTCCGTCCGTTTCTCCGCGCTGCCATCATGCCAGTCTTAAGGAACATCGGCTCGCTGGCGCGCTGCCAGGCTTCCGCTCCTCCAGGTGACGCCGGTGTAGTCAAAGGGGGCGCGGTGGCGTGGGAAGGTGCCACCATTCGCTGGGCGGGCGCCGAGTCGGATCTCCCGGCCGAATTCGCCGGATGGCCGGCCGAAGACGCCGCCGGGCGGCTGGTCATTCCCGGATTGGTCGACTGCCACACCCACTTGGCGTTTGCCGGTTGGCGCGCCGACGAATTCGCGCGAAGGCTCGAGGGCGCCACCTATCTCCAGATTGCCGCGGCCGGTGGAGGCATCGCCTCCACCGTGACCCGGACCCGCGCCGCGAGCACCGAGTCTCTGCGCGCGCGGTGCCGGTCTCACCTGACCGAGATGGCCAGCCTCGGCGTGACGACGGTCGAAGCCAAGAGCGGCTACGGCCTGGACGTGGAGCATGAGCTCCGCCTGCTGGGGATCTACCAGACCCTCGCTTCGGGGCCGCAGCGCATCGTCGCCACGCTGCTCGCCGCACACGTGGTCCCCCCGGAATATCGCGACGGCCGTTCCGAATATCTCGATCTCCTCGAGCAGGAGCTGATTCCCCGCGTGGCGCGGGAAGGCCTGGCGCGATTCTGCGACGTATTCGTCGAGGAATCGGCGTTTACCGTGGAGGAAGCCCGGAAGATCCTCCTGGCCGGGAAGCGCCACGGCCTGGTGCCGAAGCTGCATGCCGACCAGCTCACCTCCTGCGGGGGCGGCGAGCTGGCGGCGGAAATGGGCGCCGCCTCGGCCGATCATCTTGAGCAGATCTCGGAGGCCGGTATCCGCGCGATGGCCGCGGCCGGCGTGGTGGCGGTGAGCCTGCCGTTCGCCTCGCTTTATCTGGGAATGGCGCCTCTCCCGGCGCGGAGACTGCTCTCCGCCGGGGTGCCGGTGGCGGTGGCCACCGACTTCAATCCCGGCTCGGCGCCGAGCTACCACCTGCCGGTGGCGATGACCCTGGCCTGCACCATGCAAAAAATGACGCCGGGGGAGGTGCTGCGCGGCGCCACCGTTGTGGCGGCGCAGGCGCTCAAACTGGATTGGGAAATCGGCTCGATCGAGCCCGGGAAGTCGGCCGACTTTGCGGTGATCGATTCAGCCTCGGTGGAGGAGTGGCTCTATCACCTGCGCCCCAACGCCTGCTTGTGGACAGTGGCGCGGGGACGGGAGATCTGGCGGGCCGCCTCGGCCTAGCTGAACTTCTTCTCGACGATTGCCAGGATTTCGGCCTCCTGGGTCGCCGCCGCCTTCTCCAGCCGCTCCCCCTCGTCCAGGATCTTCGCGATCGCCGCCTTGTTCTTGATGCCGCCCGCATTGGTGCGGACGTTCAGCCAGGCACCGCGGATGGCGGCCCGGGTGCAGAGCGCGCCAACGCCGGCATCTGAGGCCGAGGCGGGATTGCCTTGATCGGCCATGGCTCGGAGGAGCGGAAAGGCTTCCCATGCGGCCCGCATCACATTCCAGGGCACTTCGAGGGCGCCGATGTTCGCCGCTTCCAGTGCCTCGGCTCGGGCGGATTTATCCCGGTCGGTCTCTCGCGGCATCCCCAGCGCGTCCATCACTCTGCCGAACGCGCGGGTGTCGTCGTCCACCAGACGCAGGAGGTCTTCCTTGATGCGCTGGCCCTGCTCGGCCCAGCGGGAGAATTCCTCCCAGCGGGCATCCCAGCCCCGCTTGTGGGCCGAGAGGTTGGCGACCATGGTGCCGAGGGCCGCGCCGAGGGCGGCCACCGCGGCGGCCACCGAGCCGCCGCCGGGCGCCACCGATTCCGACGCGGTCTCTTCGATGAATTCCCTGAGGGAGAGCTCGGCGAGGCGGCTTGCGCCCGGCTTGCGAAGGCGGTATTCGATGATTCGTTCCTCCGGTGCGAAGCTGCCAATATCCTCGAGGCCCATGGAGGCGACCGCGATCCGGATCAGCGCTGCGTCGGACACACCGGTCGAGCGCTGCTGCTTCCTGAGAAAGTAACGCCCGGCATCCAGCATCGCCGACAGCGGAATGAGTCCAACCAGCTCCGAGCCGGTCACCCGGAGGCCCCGCTCCTCGGCGGCCCGGCACACCGCGTCGAACGCCACGTGCAGCGGCGTGACCTTGATGTCCGTCAGGTTCATCGAGACCTGGGCCAGGCCGTATTCTTCGATGAACCATCCAATGGCCTTGACCGCCTTGAGGGTGCCGGGAATCATGGCCGGCCGCCCTGCGGCATCCTCGACCACCTTGCCGGTGAGCGGATCGCCCTCTCGCCTGGGGCGGCCGCTTTCCCGGACATCGAAGGCCACCGCGTTGGCCCGCCGGGTCGAAGTCGTATTCAGGTTCGCGTTGAATGCCACCAGAAAGTCCCGAGCGCCGATGACCGTGGCTCCGCTTTTCGGATTGAATTCCCCGGGTCCGAAATCGGGCTTCCAGGCCGGATCGGCCATCTTGCGGGCCAGGCCCTCGTACTCGCCGGCCCGGATCGTGGCCAGATTTTTCTTCGCAGGGTTGGACTGGGCGGCCTCGTAGAGGTACACCGGGATGCCGAGTTCCCGGCCGACCCGCTCGGCCAGGTGGCGGGCATGCTCGGCGGTCTCCTCCATGCCGATGCCGGAAATGGGCACCAGGGGACAGACGTCGGTGGCCCCCATTCTGGGGTGCGCCCCGGTATGCTGGCGCATGTCGATCAGCTCCGCGGCCGCGGCGATGGCCCGGAATGCCGCTTCCACTACCGGCCCGGGTTCCCCGGCAAAGGTCACGACCGTGCGGTTGGTGGCGTTGCCGGGATCGACGTGGAGGAGTGTGGCCCCTTCAACCGACTCGATGCGGGCGGTAATTTGCCGCACCACACCGAGATCCCGTCCCGCACTGAAATTCGGCACGCACTCGATCAACGCGGACATGAGCGATCGCAGGTGAGGGGTAGTGGGGCACTAATCTACCTGAGGACTACGCCGATGCCGACACCGGACTCACCCGCGGGTATAGATCGCCGGACGTTCATGGGACTCTGCTCGGCCGCAGGACTGAGCGGCGGCCGGCTCCCTTCCGCCTTGTGGAGAAGTTCCGCCCCCGGCTTGGCGGTCGACCAGGGCACCCAGGCGCCGCAGGTCCCGCCCAAGATCACCAAGGACATGCTGATCGCGGCGGAGACCATGATCGGGCTCGAGTTCACCGACGCCAAGCGCGATCTGATGCTGGACAACGTCAACCAGGCGCTCACGGCCTACGCGACGCTCCGGAAAACGACCGTCGCCAATTCGGTGACGCCGGCGCTTCGGTTCGACCCGCTGTTCCCGGGGCTCAAGTCACTGCCCCGGGCGATACGGCGTCCCGCGGGCCGTATCGGCGCCGCGCGCCGGCCCGCCGCGGGGAGCCGGCCCGACTCCGATGGCGAGCTTGCCTTCCTTACCGTGGCGAAGCTGGGTGCGCTGCTCCGCGCCGGCACGGTTACTTCGATGGAGCTGACCAGGCTGTCCCTGGAGCGCTTCAGGCGTTTTGACGGTGAGCTGCTGAGCGTGGTCACGCTCACCGAAGAGCGGGCGGTGGAGCAGGCCCGCAAGGCCGACCTCGAGCTCAAGCGAGGCAAGTCCCGCGGCCCGCTCCACGGGATTCCCTGGGGCGCCAAGGATCTCCTGTCCGTGCCGGGGTACCCTACCACCTGGGGCTCGCCGATCTTCAAGGACCAGATGCTGTCGGAGACGGCGACGGTGGTCGAGCGGCTGGACGCTGCCGGGGCGGTGCTTGTGGCCAAGCTCTCCCTCGGCGAGTTCGCCCAGGGCGATGTATGGTACGGCGGCACTACCAAGAATCCCTGGAAGACCGACCAGGGCTCGAGCGGCTCATCGGCGGGGCCTGCTTCGGCCACGGCGGCGGGATGCGTGGCCTTCGCGATCGGCAGCGAGACCCAGGGGTCCATCGTCTCGCCTTCCACCCGGTGCGGAGTCACCGGCTTTCGCCCCACCTTCGGCCGGGTAAGCCGGAATGGGGCCATGGCCCTCTCGTGGAGCATGGACAAACTGGGCCCGCTCTGCCGGAGCGCGACCGATTGCGCGCTGGTGTTCGGCGCCATTTACGGTCCGGACGGGAAGGACCCTACCGTGCAGGACCGGCCGTTCGACTGGTCCCCGGCGCGCGGGTTGGCCGGAATCCGGGTTGGCTATCTCCAGGCCGCCTTCGACGCCGAGCATGCCACCAAGGTGTTTGATTCGAAGGCGCTGGAAGTTCTCGCCGGGATGGGCGTAACCCTGATTCCGATGGAGCTGCCCGCCGACCTTCCCACCGGAGGGCTCCGGATCATCCTCACCGCGGAGGCCGCGGCCGCGTTCGACGAGGTGACCCGCTCCGGGAAGGACGATCAGATGGTACAGCAGACCCGGAACGCCTGGCCCAACACCTTCCGCACCGCGCGGTTCATTCCCGCGGTCGAGTACATCCAGGCCAACCGGATCCGAACGCTCCTGATGCAGAAGTTCGACGACTTCATGCAGCCGGTGGATCTCTTCGTCACGCCTTCCTTCGCGTCCAATCTCATCCAGATTACCAACCTGACCGGCCATCCGGCGCTGGTGGTGCCCAACGGCTTCAATCCCGACGGCACCCCGGTATCGCTCTCGTTTATCGGGCGGCTGTTCGGCGAAGCCGACCTGCTCACGGTGGGGGAGGCCTATCAGGCCGCCACCGACTTCCACCTCCGCCGGCCCCAGAAGTTCGCCTGAGTCATGAACAGCGCTTTGCGGCTCTACCCCCGGTACCGGTACCTCATCGCCCTGCTCCTTGCGGCGGCGGCGGTGCTGGTGCTGGCGTTATTCCCGGTGGTGCGGCGCGACGCGATGTATCTGCCGCTGTGGTTCGTGACCCTGGTGACCCTGCTGTCTTCCGGGGTGGGTCCGGCGATTCTGGCCCAGGTGATCGTCTTCGTTGCGGTTGCCGCACTGGGGCCTCCGGTCGGCGTCGGCATCCTCCTGCGCATGAGTGTCATCGCGCTCGCCGACGTGCTGGGCTGGCGGCTTCAGCGGGAGCGCAGCGCCTCCTCCCGAAGAGAGTCCGCGCTGCTCGAGAGCGAGACCCGTTACCGCCACATCCTGGAGCAGGCCTCCGACGGCATCGTGCTGGCCCAATCCGACGGGCGGCTGGTCCTGGTGAATCAGCGAATTTGCGAGATGATGGGCTACACCGAGGCGGAGCTGCTCCAGCTTCCCCTCTCGAGCCTCTATGAGCCGAGTGAGCTGGCGCTGGCGCCGCTGGGCTGGGACGAGCTGCTCCGCAGCTCCATGGTAATCCGGGAGCGGAGGCTGCGGCGGAAAGACGGCTCCACCTTTATCGCCGAGCTGAGCGTCCGGCGCACCGCCGACGGGCTGGCCCAGGCCATCGTGCGCGACATCACCGAGCGGCGGCGCTCGGAGGCCGCGATTCGCGCCGAGCGGGACCTGCTCGACGGCGTGCTGACCACCAGCGTCGCCGGCATCGTCGTGGTGAACCCGAGCGGGCAGGTGATTTTTCTGAATCCCAGCGCCGAGGCGGTGCTGGGCGTCACCCGGATGGAGCTCGCGGCGGGTACCGATCTGCCTCCCGGCTGGCGGCTGGTGAATCTGGACGGCACCCCGCTGCTCCCTGAGGCCCGTCCGGCGCGCCGGGTGGTGCGCACCGGCGAGCCGGTGAACGACGCCCGGTTCGCGGTGCTGCGCCCCGATGGGAGGCGAGTCGTCGTGTCGGTCAATGCGGCGGCGCTCCGAAACGCGGGCGGGGTCATCACGGCCGTGGTGCTTTCACTTTCCGACATCACCGATCAATACGTCGCACAGCAGGCGCTCCGCGAACGGGAAGAGCAGCTCCACCGCATTACCGCGGCGGTGCCGGGCGTCGTCTACCAGTACGTGGTCGGCCCGGGCACCGAAGAGCGATTCGTCTTCGTGAGCGAAGGCGCCCGGGAGCTTCTCGGGGCCACCGCGGAGGAGATCCTGGCCGAGGCCTCCAAAGCCTGGACCCTCATGGACCCCGCGGATCGCGCGGCGATGTCCACCCAGTTCATTCGCACTTCGGCGACGCTGGAGCCCTGGAGCTTCGATTTTCGGGTGCGCGGCTCGGGCGGCCGGAGCCGTTGGCTGCGCGACATTGCCACCGCGATGGCCGCGACCGACACCGGCCAGGTGGTGTGGAACGGGGTGATCGTCGACATCACCGAGCGAAAGCGGCTGGAGGAGGAGCTGCTCCAATCCCAGAAAATGGACAGCCTGGGCCGACTGGCCGGTGGCGTCGCGCACGACTTCAACAACCTGCTCACCGTGATCCGCGGCTATGCCGACGTCTTGTCGCGGGAGCTCTCCGAGGGCGATCCTCGCTCCGCCGAGGTCCGGGAAATCCGGCGCGCCGCCGATCGGGCCACGGCGCTCACGCGGCAGCTCCTGGCCCTGAGCCGGCGCCAGGTGCTGGTGCCCCGCGAAGTGGATCTGAATGCGCTGGTGCAGGAGATGGAACAAATGCTGCGGCGGGTGATCGGCGAGAACTTCTCCATCGCGACGGTGCGCGGCCCCGACGTCGGCCTGGTGCGCGCCGACCCGGGCCAGCTGGAACAGGTACTCCTCAATCTGGCGGTGAACGCGCGTGACGCCATGCCGGGCGGCGGAAGGCTCACCATCGACACGGCCAGAATGGTGCTGGCGGCGCCGCGCGAGGAGCCGGCCACCCGAGGCGTGCCGCCCGGGGATTACGTCGTCCTCCGGGTTACCGATACCGGCATCGGAATCGACCGGGAGACCCAGGCCAGGATCTTCGAGCCGTTCTTCACCACCAAGCCCCTGGGCGAGGGCACCGGACTGGGTCTTTCCACGGTCTACGGTATCGTGCAGCAGAGCGGCGGGGCGATCACCGTCGAGAGCGAAGTCGGGGCCGGCACCACCTTTCGCATCTTCCTCCCCCGGCTTTCCGACGGCGTCGTGGCCTCCACCGAAACGCTGGCGACGGGGATACCGAGGCCGACCCGGCGCCGCCGCAACACGGTACTTCTGGTGGAGGACGACGAGGGCGTGCGGCAGCTCACCCGGCGGATCCTGGAGGACTTCGGCTTCGGGGTGCTCGAAGCCCGAAACGGGGCGGAGGCGCTGGCGCACCTGGACGCCGGGAGTCCCCGGATCGACGCGGTCGTGTCGGACGTGGTGATGCCCGGCATGGGCGGGCGGGAGCTGGTGGGACGGCTTCGGCTCAGACGCCCGGATTTGCCGGTGTTGTTCCTCTCTGGCTACACCGGAGATGAAGTGAGCGACGAAGTCCGGGGACAGCTCCACCAGGCGTTCCTGCAGAAGCCGTTTTCCGGCGACGCGCTGGCCGCAGCGCTGGAGGAGCTGCTCGCCGAGGGCGAGCCGGGAACGCCCTCAGGGTGAGAGCCTCGGCCACTGCTGGGTGACGCAGTGGATCGCGCCAAGCCCCCAGACCAGATCGGTGCAGTTGATGACAATCACCCGGCGGGTGGGAAACAGGTCCTGCAGTACCGAGCGGGCGCGCTCGTCTCTCGCCGCCTCGAATCCCGGCAACAGCACGGTGTCGTTCGCGATGTAAAAATTGGCGTAGCTCGCCGGCAGCCGCTGGCCCTCCCGGTAGAGTGCGGGTGGCATCGGCAGCTCGACGACGTTCAGGGGGCGGCGATTCTGGTCGGTCATCCCGCGAAGCCGCTTCAGGTTGTCGCGCAGCGGCTCGTAGTTCGGATCCCGCGGATCCTCCTCGAGCACCGTCACCACCGTTACCGGATCGACGAACCGGGTCAGATCGTCGACGTGCCCATCCGTGTCGTCTCCCTCGATCCCCTGTCCCAGCCAGAGGATGTTTCGCGCACCCAGGTAGTCCCGGAGCGCGGCCTCGATCTGCTCCCGGGAGAGTCCGGGATTCCGGTTGGGGTTGAGCAGGCATTGCTCGGTGGTGAGGAGGGTGCCGGCGCCGTTGAGATCGATACTGCCTCCCTCGAGCACCATTCCCGGCGCAATGACCGGAATTCCGAGCTCGGTGCCTATCCGGGTAGGCACGGCGTCGTCCAGGTCGAACGGCGGGTACTTGTTCCCCCAGGCGTTGTAGCCCCAGTCGAGGATCAGCTCCTCGGGCCGGCCCGCTGATTCGCGGTGGACGAACACCGGGCCGTGATCACGGCACCAGGCGTCGTCGGTCGGATTTCGGTGGAAGAACACCTGGTTAGCGGGAACCGAGGCCGTGCGGAGGACTCCGCGCGCCGAGTCTTCCAGCTCGGCGTCGCCCACGTTGATGTGCACCTCCTCGTGGGGAACCAGATAGCGAACGATTTCGGCGAAGATGCCGGGGATCGGCTCGAACCCGCCCGGCCAGGAGGCGTCCTTGTGCGGCCAGGAGAGCCAGGTGGCGCGGTGGGCTTCCCATTCCGCGGGCATGCGGAACGGGGAGCGGGAAGCGGGGAGCGGGGAGCGGGCGGCCTCCGGGGAATGCTGTTGCCGCTTCCCGCTCACCGCTCCCCGCTCCCTGTGTTCCGCTCCCCGTCGAGGTATCGCTCGGTCATCCCCGCGTAGGCATCCACCCGGCGATCACGCAGGAAAGGCCAATGGGTGCGCACCACGTCGATCTGGTCGAGGTCGCATTGCACGATCAGCAGCTCTTCATCCTGGCCTGCCCTGGCCAGCACCCGCCCGTTGGGGTCCGCCACGAAGCTGTTGCCCCAGAACTCGAGCCCGCCCGCGGGGCCCGGCTCGAAGCCGACCCGGTTCACTGCGGCGACGAAGATCCCGTTGGCGATCGCGTGCGAGCGCTGGATGGTTTCCCACGCCTCCTGCTGGCGCTCCCCGTACTCCGCCTTTTCGGGAGGCAACCAGCCGATGGCGGTGGGATAGAAGAGGATTTCGGCGCCGTGCAGCGCGGTGAGGCGGGCCGCTTCGGGGTACCACTGGTCCCAGCACACCAGCACCCCGATTCGCCCGAACCGGGTGTCCCAGACGCGGAAGCCCAGGTCACCGGGAGTGAAGTAGAATTTTTCGTAGTATTGCGGGTCGTCCGGAACGTGCATCTTCCGGTACTTGCCGAGGTAGGTGCCGTCGGCGTCGATAATGGCGGCGGTGTTGTGGTAGAGCCCGCTGGCCCGCTTCTCGAACAGCGAGGCGACGATCACCACCCCCAGCTCGGCCGCGAGCGCGCAGAGCCGTTCGGTGGTGGGGCCGGGAACCGGCTCTGCCAGCTTGAAGAACTCATGATCTTCGGATTGGCAGAAGTAGGGCCCGAGGAAGAGTTCCTGGGTACAGATGATCTGTGCGCCGCGGGCGGCCGCCTCGCGGAACCGGGTGATGGCCCGCTCGAGGTTTTCCCGTGGGTCGGCGCCGCCCCGCATTTGCGGCAGCCCCACCACCACGCTGCGCGACAGCGGCTGAGTGGTCATGGGGAGCAAAGTTAACGATATTGCGGGCCATGTCACGGATCGCTCGCGCCGCGCTGCTGCTGCTGTCCGCGGCGCCCGCCCCCCTCGAGGGCCAGTCGCTGACCTGGGTCACCACGGCTACTCTCTACGGCGACAATACCGAATTCTTCACCCCCTATCGCGTAGGCGAGACGATCCTGGGCGGCCAGTTCCGTTCCACGCTCCGGTTTCACACCGGGAAGCGCACCGCCTTCGAGCTCGGCGCCTTCGGCGACCACCGCTCGGGTGACGACGAGTTTCTGGAAACCGTCAAGCCGATCATCCGGTTCCAGTACCACAGCGGCACCTCGACCGGCGCGCTGGGCGCCCTGTTTCCCGAGCGGCGCCACGGCTTCCTTGAGCCGCTTCAGGTCACCACGCTCGAGATCACCCGGCCGATCGAGTACGGCCTGCAGTGGATAGAGCGGCGGCGGCTGTGGGACGGAGCGGTGTACGTCAACTGGCAGAAGCTCAACCGGCAGGATCAGCGGGAGGCGTTCGACTACGGCTGGATCCTGCGGATCCGGCCGGTCCGGTTCCTCTCGATCGAGACCCAGCTCCACGGCCTGCACCGCGGCGGGCAGCTTTTCAATGCCGGGGTCCCGGTAACCAACAACGTCGCCTCGGGAGTGGGCGTCACGTTTTCCGACTCACTGCCATGGCTCGGTCGGAGCTCGGTCACCGCCTATCGGCTCAGGAGCTCCGGCAATGTCGACCCGGCGGCGCCGGCCGGCAGGCCGGGGAAGGGGCACGGCTGGTACGTCCGGGCCGCGGTGGAGCCGCGGGGATGGTTCGAGCTGTTCTCGATTTCCTGGTGGGGCAGGGACTTTCTCTCCCAGGAGGGCGACAACAACTACAACTCGGTCGGCGCCGACCCGGCCTTTTACCGCTCCGGGCGCAAGTACTGGGAGCTCGGCCTGCTGCGCCGAACCACTATCGAGGGGAGTGTCACCTTCGACGGGGAATTCCGGCTCCACCGAATCGACCATCTCAAGAGCATCGCGCTGGGAAAATCGCGCTGGGAATATTCCTACCGGCTGGTGGTGCGGGCGCCTTTCGAAGTGGTGCTCAAGCGCTGAGCGCGTCAGCGTTCCGGGTCGGGCGCCCGCGCGAACCCGAACCGCAGCGCCAGCGGGGCGAGCATGCGACGGGTGTCCCGGGCGCCCTGGGTGCTCAGGCGATAGAATCGGGTCTGCGCGTCGAAGGGGATGGTCTGCTCCTCGAGCTCCAGCAGGTCGAGGCACCGCACGATCCGGTCGAGGTCCAGGCCTTCGGGCGCCCCCGGATCGGCCGGGAGCTGATCCACCAGCGCCTGGCCGATGGCCCGATGAAACCGCAGCACCCCGTCGGCAATCCGGCGATCGTCCGAGGGCGACAGCACGCCCCGGCGGAGCTCCCGGCGCAACGCCAGGTGAATTTCCTCGCGCTCGTGCTCCGGAAGCTGGCTCTGCTCCACCACGTACTCGCGGTCGGTCCCCTCTACCTGCACCGTCGTGCTCACATGGATCGCGTCGATGCGATCGGACCGGGCCGCGACGCACCAGCTCCGCCCGGTGCGGCGGTGCCGGACCAGCAGCGTGTCATGCTCGCCGGGCCCGACGAGATACGCGCCGATCGTGGCGCGGACCCGCTCCGGTGCCAGCGCTAGGAGCGACCCGTATCCCGCCGCGGCGCGGACTTCTCCCGGGTGCGCCGGCTTGGCCCTGGTGTCGTACACGTCGCGCCCGGTGCCGAGGCCCGGATCGTTGCTCCGCGCGGCCAGAAGCTGCTCGCGGAAGCCCGCCTCGAAGCTTGCCGCGTCCGGACCAGCCAGCTCGATGGCGCGCGCGGCGTAGCGGAGGCAGACAACCGTCTCCAGCCCCGCCACATCATCGAAGAACCATCCGCAGGAAGTGAACATCCGCAGCGTGTTGCGCTCCATCTCGAGCAGCTCGCGGGCGCGGACCGGCAGATGCGAGGGCAACCCGATAGCGGCGTAGGCGTCCCGCGCTGCCCAGGGATCGGGAAAGAACTCGGCGGCTTCCTCCGCGAACTTGCCATGCAGCTCCAGCGCCAGCCGGTCCAGCGCATTCCGCAGCGGTTCTCGCCAGGCCTGGCTGGTACCGGCTTCGGTACGGCAGCCGCAGTCGGAACGCCAGCGCTCGATGCCGTGGGCGCAGCTCCAGGAGCTGGGCTCGACCAGCGCTACAGGATGCGTCGCCGGATGTCGGGCCAGGAAGGAGGCGAAATTCTCCACCCCAACCTCAGGCTCCGACGAGAGCCGGTCCAGCGCGGCCGCGAGCGCCATCTCGCCGAAGCGGTGATGGTGCCCGTACGTCTCACCGTCGGTGGCGATCGATACCAGTCCCGGGTCCGCGCCTGCCAGCGGCCGGGCCAGCATGCTCTGGGCCCACCGGGTGCCGTTTTTCACCAGCGGGCCGAAGGCCACATCGTGGGAGAGCGGCCCGTCGTAGAGGAACAGCGCGATGGAGCGCCCGGCGCTGGTGGTGTACTTGCCGGGAAGCCCCGCCGGCGGAAGCTCCAGCACCTGGTGGGGCGCCAGAATCGTGAAGCGGATGCCCTCGGCCGCCAGCACGTCGAGGGTCTCGTCGTCGACGGCGGTCTCGGGGAGCCACATGCCCTCGGGCTCCCGACCGAACCGGCGCCGGAAATCGGCGATGCCCCACCGGACCTCGGTGGTCTTGTCCCGGCGGGAGGCGAGGGGAAGGATGATGTGATGAAAAGGCTGGGCGATCGCGTTGCCATGGCCGCCCAGCCGGGCGCCGCTCTGCCGGTCGGCGGCCAGCATGGCCTGCCAGGTGTCGGGCGCTTCCCGTTCGAGCCACTCGACCAGAGTGGGGCCGACGTTGAAGCTGATCTGTTCCAGCGTGTTCACGATGCGGTCGATTCGCCCGTTTTCGGCGGGCAGCCGCGCCGCCACCACCGCGCGGTAGCATTCCCGCTCAATTCGCCGGTTCCAATCATGGAAGGGCGCCGCGCCGGGCTCGCGCTCGATCAGCTCGAGCCACGGCTCCTCCCGCGGCGGCTGGTAGAAATGGGCGTGGATGACGGCCGAGCGCGGGGCGACCGAGCCGGATTTCATCGCGATGCCCGAACCGCCTCGCTCCGCTCCAGCACCTTGGCGAGGACCGGCAGGATGTCGGGGAAGACATCATCCACCGCCCGCATCACCTCGGCGCGCCCCGCCGCGGCGGCCAGGGTTCCCCCCGCGCCCGGCTCCAGGGCGTCGAGGAGCTCGGTCAGCCAGTCGGCATGGCCCAGAAACCGCTTGGTGGCGTAGTCGCCCGCCGCGCCGGTCGAGATGATGAACTGCCAGTCGCTGGCCTGCAGCAGCAGCAGCTCCCGCGCCGCCTGGGCCAGCACCGCGGCGGCGGCGGGCCCATCGATCGCGGCGGGCGCCAGCGACCAGAACCGCTCTTCGAGCGGCCAGAGCCGCTCCCAAGTCCATCGGGTGCCTTCGTTGAGCCACATGGAGAAATCGCCATTGGCGCCCCAGGAGCCCGCGGCGAGCGCCACCGCCGCCCGGGAGGGATACTCCGCGAGGTGCCCCGAAGCGGTGCACGGGCGGAGGCCGCCGTACTCTCCCAGCCGGCGGTACAGATCCGCGATGAAATCCACTCCTTCGAACCACCAATGCCCGAACAGCTCGGTGTCGAACGGCGCCACCGTCACCGACTCACTGGGCGCGGGCAATCCGGCGGCGTGCTGCCGGAGCATCCAG
>JAYUAL010000501.1:0-2840 GCA_043741355.1 Gemmatimonadales bacterium
CCCGCTCACCATTTCCTCCCTATCGTTCTCCTGGCTGCCTGCGCCGGAAACCGGATCGCGTCGTCACCGAAGACCGCCCCGTCCGCCGATTCGCCCGACCGCCGGTCCGCACCGACCTCACCGTCAACCCCGTCCGCCCGTCCGCCCGACCACCCGTCCGCCCTGTTGCCCCCGATTCCCGAGGTGCATGGCCCCCTTCGTATCCAAGTGGTATACCCGGATTCGTCGACCCGAATCGATGCCCGCGATTCCACCTTCGTATTCGGATCGGTGGGAGACGGGGCCGCGACGCTGCGGATCAACGGTTCGGCCATCCCCGTCGCGCCAAACGGAGCCTGGCTCGCCTGGATTCCTCTCGACCGCGACAGCCTCGTCACGCTCCGGCTCGACGCCCGCACCGCGAGCGACTCGGCGCGTCTCGAGTACCGGGTTCGCCGCGCTGCACGGTTTGTTCCCGATGATCCGCGGAGGCTCTGGGTCGACACTACATCGTTCGCGCCGGCGGGCCGGGTCTGGTGGCCGGCCGACGAGTTCTTGCCGGTATCGGTGCGCGCCAGCGAAGGAGCCTCGCTCGCGCTCCTCCTGCCCGACGGAACCCGCGTCCCCCTGGCGGCCGAGCTCGCGACCGACGACGTGCTGGAATCGCTGCGGGCCTTCGACCGCGACACGCTCAAGCTCCAGCGCAGTGGTGGCGCGCAGCGCTACCGCGCCGTGGTGCGAGGCGTGAGGCTGGGCGATCCCGGCCCCCTGCTCGGTCCCGGGTCGGGCGCCGCTGGGGGCGAGGCGACGCTGTGGGCTGCCCTCGGGAAGGACACTGTTCGGTTGCGCTGGCCGCTCCGGGCGGCGCTGCTCGACACGCTGCCGGTCGTGGCGGAAGTGGACGATGACCGATCCGGCCGCGGCGGCACCGACGGCCTCACCGTCGCGCGCGCGACACCTCAGGGAACCTATACGTGGTTCTTCGCTGCCGGCACGCGGGGTCGCGTCACCGCGCGGATCAACGGCGAAGTGCGCCTTGGGCTCTCGGCGCGGAGCAGTGCCTGGGTTGCGGTGGGAGAGGTCTGGACCGCGGGTGCCATGACCGGGCCCGCCGTCGTCGGCTCGATGACGCTCACTCCCCGCGCCGATCGGGTGGAGGCGCGGATCCCGGTCGGGCGCCGGGTGCCCTTCCAGGTCCTGGAGAGTCAGCGCGGGCTCACGCTGGTGCTGTACAGCGCGGTGTCGGATGTGAACTGGCTCCGCTACGGCCGCACCGATTCATTGATCGAGCTGGTCACCACCCGGCAGGTCAGTTCCGATGAGCTGGAGCTGGCCTTCGCGCTGGGGCAGCCGGTCTGGGGCTACCGCACCCGGTGGGACGGCACCGATCTCCTCTTCGAGATCCGCCGCCCACCCGCGATCGATCCCGCCGCTCCGCTCAAAGACCGTTTCATCGCAGTGGACCCGGGGCATCCACCGGCCGGCGCAACCGGGCCTACCGGCCTCACCGAGGCGTGGGCCAATCTGGAAATCGGACTCCAGCTCCGCGACCTGCTCGAGGCGGAGGGTGCGCGGGTCTTCATGACTCGGACGGACGCTCGCCCGGTGGACCTCTGGCAGCGACAGCGCGGCGCCGACAGCGCCGGAGCGGAAATCCTTCTCTCGATCCACAACAACGCACTGCCCGACGGGGTGAATCCCTTCACCAACAACGGCTCCAGCGCCTTCTACAATCATCCCCGATCGCTCCCCCTCGCCCGCGACATCCTGGATCGCCTGGTGGCCCGCACCGGACTGCGCGACCTGGGTGTCGGGCGGGGCGATCTCGCGCTGGTCCGTCCCACCTGGATGCCCGCCGTGCTGAGCGAAGGACTGTTCCTGATGCTCCCCGAGCAGGAAGCGGCACTTCGGAGTCCCGAAGGGCAGCGGCTCTATGCGCTGGCGCTTCTCGAGGGATTGAAACGCTTCATGGTCCGGCGTGCGTCCGGGACGTGGTGACTCATCATCGGTGACCGGAGCCTGTACACCGTGCGTCAGGCCGCCGGTGCGGCGTCCCCATCTCTGGAACCCTCTATCATAGGAGTGCCGCGAGTGCAGCAAGGCTCCGGGGCGCTGCAACGAACGGCGAGAGCCAGCATGACGGTGTTCTCGCTGTGCCTAACGGCCTCCCGGCTGGAGGCGCAAAGCGTCGAGCAGCGCCGCGCGCTGGACTCCTTCCGCGACTCGCTGGGTAGCGTGACCGACTCGGCTGCGCTGGCGGGTCAGGAAGCCCGCCTCCTGGCCCAGGCCAAGAAGCGCCGCAACGATGCCTTCCTGCATCTACGCCTCGGCCACCTCGCGCTGCGCCAGGCCGCCGTCGGCGGGCCCTCCCACTACGACGACGCCGCCTCGGAGTTCAAGTGGGCCACGGCGCTGGCTCCTCAATGGCCCTATGCCTGGTACGGCCTCGCCCTCTCCGAATATGCGCTCGGCGCCCGCGCGGAGGGTCGCCAGGTTGCCGGCCCGGCCCTGGCCCGCGATGCGTGGGCTCGTGCCACCGATGCGTTCGCGCGCGCGGGCGCCCTCGAGCCCGGCCTTGCGGCCAGGCTCGAGGAGCTGGCGCGCCAGGCGCTGCAAACCGGCGCCTCGATGCGCGTCGCGGTGATTCGCGATGCGCTGATCCGCGCGGCGGCGGCGGCCCGGGGCCAGCGGGAGGGCCGCCTGATCCTCGCGCTGGGTCGGGTGCAGCGGGAGATGGGCGACACCGCGGCGCGCGCCACGTTCCTGGCCTACGTCGCCGGTGGCGAGGACCGCGGCCTCGGCCTGCTCGAGCTGGGCCGGACCCGGCTGCGGTACGGCGACTTGGGCGGCGTGTCCGACTA
>JAYUAL010000502.1:0-2832 GCA_043741355.1 Gemmatimonadales bacterium
GGTTCTGATTACCGGCGCCTCGAGCGGCATCGGCGAAACCTGCGCCTTGATGCTCGATGCTCGGGGCTATCAAGTCTTTGCCGGGGTCCGCCGGCCAGCCGACGCCGAGCGGCTCGGCGCGCGGGGCAGCGACCGCCTCTGCCCGGTATTGCTCGATGTGACCGACGCCGCCGCTATAGTCGCTGCCCTCGGAACCGTCGCGGCCGCAGTGGGAGAGCGTGGCCTCGCGGGCCTGGTCAACAATGCCGGGATCGCCATGGGCGGTCCGCTCGAGTACCTGACCTCCGGCGAGATGCGTACCCAATTCGAAGTGAACGTTTTCGGCCTCCACGCGGTGACCCGCGAGTTTCTTCCCCTGGTGCGGCGGGGGCGGGGGAGGATCGTCCACGTGGGCTCGATCGCCGGGCGGGTCGCCTCGCCATTCACCGGGCCTTACGCCGCCTCGAAACACGCCGTGGAGGCGCTGGCCGACGTGCTCCGCCTGGAGCTGGCCCCGGAGGGGATCCATGTGGCGGTGGTGGAGCCCGGGCAGGTGCGGACGCCAATCTGGGACAAGGGTCGGGCCGCGTTCGCGACCGTCGCCCAGCGGATCCCGGCAGAAGGCATTGCCCGATACGGCACCCGCCTCAGGGTGCTGGAGTGGATGGTGGAGCGCGCACCCCGGGTTGCCTCGCCGCCGGAAGCGGTGGGCCAGGCGGTGATCCACGCCCTCGAGTCAAGCCGGCCGCGCACTCGCTACGTGGTGGGACGCGATGCGCGGATTCGCCTCGCGCTGGCGCGGCTGCTTCCGGACCGGCTCATGGACGCGCTGGTACTCCGGGTCATGCGACGGGTGGAGGCCCGGCTTTCGTGAATCGCCGCCCGATCGCGCCGCTGTTGGCGCTCGTCGCGATGACCGGCTGTCTCGACCGGACCCCCTTCGATTCGACCGGGCCCGACGATGCGGGCCTCGCGGTGTCGCCCGCCACGCTCTTTCTGGAGCCCGGAGCCACCTATCGGGTCGGCGCCTTTCCGGGTGAGCTCAGCGGCGGCACGGTGCAATGGGAAAGCAGTGATCCGGCGGTGGCCAAGGTAGGGCCTGACGGCACGGTGACCGCTTTGGCGCCCGGACAGGCCCAGATCCGGGCCACCAATCCCCGTGCCACCGGCCGCACTCAGGTGACGGTGGTGCCGAAGGCGGCGCCGGTGACGTCGTGGCGGATCTCGCGGGAGTCGCTCACCGAGGTCTCGATGCTGGGGCTCTGGTCGGTGGACGCTCAGACCTCCTTCGCGGTCGGACAGTTCGGAACCATCCTGCGCTCCACCGACGGTGGAGTGCGCTGGTCGAAAATGGCCGCGCCCGACTCCACCGACCTGGTTGGCGTGTGGGGCTCTTCTCCCGCCAACGTGTACGCGGTGGGTGCCTCCGGAACCATCCTGCACTACGACGGCGTGAACTGGCGGAGGATGCCGAGCCCGACCGGCAACGTGCTGCTCGAGGTGTGGGGACTGGCACCCGACGATATCTACGCGGTGGGCTCCGGCGTCTCGCTCCGGTTCGACGGGGCCTCCTGGCGATTACTGGCCGGCACCGAGACGGCCGAGCTCTGGGCTGTGTGGGGGACCGATCGCTCCCACCTGTTTACGGTGGGTCAGAACGGCGTGATCTTCACCCTGCAGGGCACTCGCTGGGTCGCGATGCAGAGCCCGACGCCCCTGCTCCTGCTGGGCCTCTGGGGCAGCGACGCCTCGACGATTTATGCCGCCGGAATCCGGGGAACCATTCTCCGTTACGACGGGGTTCGCTGGAACATGGTGCCGATTCCCACCCGCAACGATCTGTTCGCAATCTGGGGCACCAGTGCCGCCAGCATCCTGGCGGTAGGGAATACCGGCTCCATGGTGTTGTTCAACGGCTCCTCCTGGACCCTCGTACCGCAAACGGCGACCGCGGAAAACCTTCGGGCGGTGCACGCGCCGCCGGGAGGAAATTTCTCCGTCGTGGGATGGAGCGGCACCGCGATCACCCGGCAACCGTCCGGGTGGCAGGTGGCCGCGACGGGACCATTGCTCTTCGATGTGTCCCGGGGGCCGGGCGGAGTACGCTACGCCGTGGGGAACAATGGCGCGGTACTCCGGGGCACCGGATCCTCATGGACCTCGCTTCCGATTCCCACCACGAAGCCGCTTTATGGGGCGGCCTATCAGAACGGAGCGCTGGTGGTCGTGGGGGACACCGGGACAATTCTTCGCTACGATGGTACGGGTTGGCGCGATGAGTCCGTGGCTGCCCGCCGGCTGCTTCGATCGATCTGGAGCGATCCCGACGGGAACGCCGTTATCGTGGGCGAGCAGGGCGTGACGCGGCGCTACCTCGCGGGCCGCTGGGTCGAATCGGCCCCGGTGACCAGCCAGTTCCTGCGCCACGTCTACGGGATACGCGCCTCTGACGTCTTTGCCGTGGGGGACAGCGGTACGGTCGTGCACTGGGACGGAGCCGGCTGGCAGGCCATGCCCACTCCCACTCGGTCGCTGCTGCGCGGAGTATGGGGCAGCGGTCCGCGGGACGTCTTCGCGGTCGGCGCCGGCGGGGCCATCATGCGCTATGACGGAGTGCGATGGTACCTGATGCCGAGCCCGACCCGAAAGGAGTTGCGGTCGGTGTGGGGCAGCGGACCGACCGATGTCTATGCGGCGGGAGAGGACGGTATCATTCTGCGCTTCGACGGCGCGGAGTGGAAAGTCACCGCCTCACCGGTGAAGGATCTGCTCTTGTCTCTCGACGGCGGCCCCGGGCTGCCGCTCCACGCTGTCGGGGCCCGGGGGGTCGTTCTCGAGGCCGTCTACTGAGAG
>JAYUAL010000503.1:0-2830 GCA_043741355.1 Gemmatimonadales bacterium
CTCGGCGGTGCGCATTACACCGCCACCAAGACCGGGCTCCTCGGTCTCACCCGGGCCGCCGCCAAGGAGCTCGGCGTCTACGGTATCACGGTCAACGCGGTGTGCCCCGGCATGATCGACACCGAGCTCACCCGGGAGAGCGCCACCGCCGAGCAGCTGGAGCGACATGCTCGCGGCTATCCGATCCCGAGGCTCGGCACCGCGCGGGAGGTGGCCGACACGATCTGTTTCGCCGCGTCGGAGAGCGCCGGCTATATCACCGGGGCGGTCTTCGATATCAACGGCGGCGACCTCATGATGTGAGGAGTGGATGAAAGAAAGCACTCGGGTACTGGTCGCGCTGGGAGCGGGCCTTGCCGGCGGGGCGGCCATTGCCGCGTCGGGAAACACCCGGCTCCTGCACGCCGCGGAATCGATCGCGCCGGTCGGGACACTCTGGATCAACGCGATCCGGATGACGATCATCCCCCTGGTCGTCTCCCTGCTCATTACCGGCGTGGCCGGCGCGAGCGATATTCGCGCCATCGGCCGGATCGGCGGACGCTCCCTGCTCACTTTTTTTCTGCTCCTCCTCGGCACGGCGGCCGTGATCATGCCGTTGGCCGCGCTGGCCTTTTCGCTGCTCCCTCCCGGTGGGGCCGCGCCCCTGCCGGCCGGTGCGGCCGAGGCGGCGAGCCAGCTCGCGGCCAGCGGCGAGGCGCCGGGGTTCGGAACCTGGCTCACCTCGCTGATCCCGACCAATCCGATTGCCGCGGCCGTCAGCGGCGCGATGCTGCCGCTGGTGCTGTTCACCCTGCTCCTCGCCCTGGCCATCGCGAAGAGCGGTGGCGCCGCGCGAGATGCCCTGCTGGGATTCTTCCGGGCACTGAGCGAGGCGATGCTGGTGATGGTGCGCTGGGTGGTGGCGGTCGCGCCGATCGGCGTTTTCGCGCTGGTGCTGCCCGTCGCGGCCAGGGGCGGTGGCAACGTGGCGGGCGGCATCGGGTTCTATGTGGTGGTGTATTCCGTGGGAAGCCTGCTCATCACGGCGCTGTTGTACCCGGTGGTCTCACTCGCCGCGCGGATTCCGGTCCGGACGTTTGCCCGGGCGGTGTTGCCGCCTCAACTGGTGGCGTTCGCCTCGTCCTCCTCGCTGGCCTCGCTCCCGGCGCTGGTCGAGGCGGCGGACCGCGGCCTCGGGCTGCCCGAGCGGATCAGCGGATTCGTGCTGCCGCTCGCGGTCTCGACCTTCAAGATCGCCGCACCGGTGTCGTGGACGATCGGGGCCTTGTTCGTGGGCTGGTTCTACGGGATTCCGCTCCATGCGCCGCAGCTCGCGATCGTGGCATTTACCGCGATCTTCCTGGCGGTGGCGGGCCCCGGGGTTCCTCGCGGGGCCTTCCTGATGCTCGCGCCGATGTTTCAGGCCATCGGACTCCCGGTCGAAGGGATTGGCATCCTGATCGCGGTGGACGCCATTCCCGATCTGTTCTCGACGGTGCTCAATGTGACCGGGGATCTTGCGGCGGCGGCGATTGTGACACGGCAGACATGGAGCGGAGGGGAATCGAACCCCTGACCCCCTGCTTGCAAAGCACGAACCGAAGGTACCCGATTTCTACAAGTTGTTGAACCTACGCGCTGTTCTGGGCATCGGTGCGGTGGTTCGAGTCGTAAAATGGGCCAGCAGTGGCGAGAAACTCGCAACAAAACTCACAACATCAGCCAGGCCCAAACGTGACCAGCCGGAGACGGGACAGGCGTTCGAGTGCCGCCTGAATAGTCGCGTCGCTGAAGTTCGGACGAATCAGCTTTCCCCGCCATTCAGCGGTGCTGTGCAAAAAAGCTCGAACGGTCTGAACTGTCGCGCGTTGACCGAGTTCTGGCAATCGCATCCCAATCCACAGCACCGTGGAAAGGGTTTCAAGTTCTTGGTCACTCAACTGGCTTAGAACCTCAACAAGCCTCCGTGCCAACCTTTCTGATCGAAGGTATCGCGCGGCATACTGTGGCACTTCCCCAGCCTTTTCCCCTACCTCAAAGGCATCGTCGGAGACCGGCCGAATCCACTGTTTTTTCTTCGCGATGGGCTCCGCATCACGATATCGAGCTCCGTGATCGTAAGGGCCAAACGGTTTTCGTTGATGATCGCTGAACAACCCAAGCGCAAGGGCGTGCTCCAGGACATACGTCGCTTTCTGGACGGGCAGGCGCGAGACCCTAGGTCTGGAATCTGCCATCACGATCACTACCCAGCTGTGGACGGCGGCTCGGCGGAAAGTCTTCGGAGCTCGTCCCTTCTGACTGAAGGTCCCCTTGCGGAGCTTAGCGAGTTCATCGCCGAGTTGGCGTTCGGTCACATCGTTGGGGTCGCTTGCCGTGCGGAGCCATTCGGGTCCGAGGGATGCGGCAAGACACGCATTCCTTAACGCATCGGTTGCAACTGCGTCGCCGATAGTTGCGGGAAGGGACTGATCGATTTCTGACAGGCGCCGTGTATCCCGAATCCAAAGCCAAAAGTCGAGCAGTTCCTCGCGGTGCGATTGATACTTGGCCACCCATCGAGCGATGTCGATCCGGCCTCTCTCTTCGTACTCGGAGAGAAGCTGGAGTTTGATTGCCTCAAGCTCGTGGCTCATGGGGTCCACCAATTGGGTTGCCGCCTGCGCACAGAGGCCCCAGCTCATTTCGGATCCAACCCGAGGAGTTGACGAAATCCCGGTTCCCCCCCGAGAGTGGCCCGTGCGCGTTTGAGGTGCTTGTGGACGCTTACCGCACTGGTGCCCATCATGTTACTAACAGAGTCCCCGGTGGCAGAATCGATCGGGACTCCGTCGATCCAAGCGAGCAT
>JAYUAL010000504.1:0-2826 GCA_043741355.1 Gemmatimonadales bacterium
ATCATCAAGGGCGTGCAGCGCGAGCTTATGCTGGGCTGGACCCAGATCCAGGACGCCCACGGCAGTTGGAGTGAGGTGGAGCGGATCCGCCGGCTATACCGCGACGGCACGATCAAGATCAGGATTTACAAGGCCATCAGCGGGCCCTCCGCCGACGCAACCCGGCTGATCGAGCAGGGCGCCAGCATCGGCGAGTTCGGGGGCAAGCTCACCATGCGCACCATCAAGGTGGTGATGGATGGCGCGCTGGGCAGCCGCGGCGCCGCGCTCCTTGAGCCCTATAGCGACGACGCCCGGACCACCGGTCTCATCACCACCGATACCGTGGCGCTGAAGTCCATGCTGACCGCGGCGCTCCGGAACGGCATCCAGGTCGAGACCCACGCGATCGGCGACCGGGGCAACCGACTGACCCTCGATTTCTACGAGCGCGCCATGAACGAGGTGCCGGCCGACCAGCGGAAGGTGAAAGAGCCCCGCTGGCGGGACGAGCACTCCCAGATCGTGAATCCCGTCGATATCCCGCGCTTCAAGGCCCTCGGGATCATCGCCTCGATGCAGCCGTCCCATGCCATTGGCGATCTCTACTTCGCGCCGTCGCGGCTCGGCGTGGAGCGGCTCAAGGGCGCCTATGCCTGGGAGACCTTCATCAAGCTGGGCGTGCCGGTGGCCGGCGGGTCGGACGCGCCGGTCGAGCGGGGCGAGCCGATGATCGAGTTCTACGCGGCGGTGGCCCGGAAGGATCTTTCAGGGCGCTCGGGAGACGGGTGGCACCCGGAGGAAAAAGTGACCCGGGAGCAGGCCCTCAGGATGTTCACGCTCTGGCCGGCCTTCGCGGCGTTCGAGGAAGACCAGCGGGGATCGATCGAAACCGGCAAGCTGGCCGATCTCACGATCCTGAATCAGGACATCATGAGCATTGCCGAGCTGGAGATTCTGAAGACCAGGACGCTGTTCACGGTGATCAACGGAGAGATTGTGTTCGCCGCGGCGCCGTAGGTGGCCCATCAGGAAATCGTCAGCTTCCTCTGGAGCGTCGCGGACCTGATCCGCGACAGCATCAAGCGGGGGAAATGCCAGGACGTCATCCTCCCGATCCTCCCGCTCGCGGTGCTCCGGCTTCACAGATCCGGCGGAGCAGCTCCGCCCAGCGGTAGCGGGCGGCGGGGAGAGACCGGTCCGCTGGGTCGACGATCGCGACCAGGGCCTCGGTCTCCTGAGGGCCCGCGGCCTCCTTGGCCGCCATGAACTTTCTGGTCACGGCCGATGGAGCAAACGCTTCCTTGGTGTCGAGCGAAACGCGGGTGTTCGCGAACAGCCCCGGCACTCGACGGTGGTTTGCGGCCTATTGGCGTGTACTTTATCCGGGCAGTGCACTCATTCGACGAATGTGGCTGCGGGCGATCCGACGGCGTGCCACGAGTACCAGCGGCGAAACCCGCGAGCGGACCGGCCACGCGCCCGCGTCATCGCCGGGGTCCGCGCACCGGCCTGGTCCACAAGGGGTCTGGGATCGATTTGACTATTTTAGCTATAATAGCTAAAATGGTCATAAAGGAAGGTACCCGATGAGCCCCGCCCCGTCCCCGCACCCCCGCGATGTCCCCGGCCCGCGCGCGACCACCTCGCTCACCGCCACCTTTGCCAAGAACGAGTTCGGCAAGGTGCTCGAGCGGGTGATTGCCGGAGAGCGCGTGGTCATCACCCGGCACGACGCGCCCAAAGCGGTGATCCTCTCGTTCGAGGAGTTCAACGCCCTGGCCGACGCGGCCGGGCCCGCGCTCGACACCCTGAGCGCCGAGTTCGACGCGCTGCTTGCCCGAATGCAGACCGCGAAGGCCAGGGCCGGCCGGAGGACCGCCTTCGGTGCCCCGCCCGCGCAGCTCGGAAAAGCCGCCCTGAAGGCCGCCGCCGGAGCCGAAGCCTCGGCCCGCCCCGCGCGCCGGCGTGCCTGAGGCCCGCGCCGCGCCCTGCATTTACGTCCTGGCCGGCACCAACGGGGCGGGGAAGAGCAGCATCGGCGGGGCGATGATCCGCGCGAGCGGTGCCGAGTACTTCAATCCCGACGAAGCGGCCCGGAAGATCCTCGCGGCCAATCCCGGCATCACCAGCGAAGCGGCGAACGGCGCCGCCTGGCAGGAGGGGAAGCGCCTCCTGGAACGCGCCATCGCCGAGCGGCTCGACTTCGCCTTCGAAACGACGCTGGGCGGAAACACCATCGCGCGCCTGCTCGAGGATGCCCTCGCCGCGGAGCTCGATGTCCGCGTCTGGTACGTTGGCCTGAGCAGTCCCGAGCTGCACCTTGCGCGGGTGCAGGCCCGGGTGGCCGCCGGGGGCCACAATATTCCGGAGGCGACCATCCGGGAGCGCTACGACCGGAGCCGGCTCAACCTGATCCGCCTCCTCACGCGCCTGACCGAGCTCCGGATGTTCGACAACAGCGCGGAGGGTGATCCGAAGGCCGGGGTCGCTCCGGCGCCCGTGCTCATCCTCCGCACCGAGCGCGGCCGCGTGGTGCACACCTGCGAGCTCGCCGCGGCACCGGAGTGGGCCAAGCCGATCCTGGCAGCGGCGCTCAAGAGCCCGGGTTAAAGAGAGATAGGACTTTCCTTTGTCCCTCCCAAAGTAGCCGTCGCGATTTGGGGTCGGCCAGCGGGGTCTCCGGACGGGGGAGGGTCCTGCCGGGTCTGAGGGGAGTGGGTTTGGCGTCCCGCCGGGGCTCGGGGATGGGCCGCCGCGATGTTCGCCCTCGGCTACGGCTTCGTGCGCTCGCGTGCCCCCGCGCCGGAGCCCAGCGAGCCGCCCGTCGCGTTCAGCCCCGCACCT
>JAYUAL010000505.1:0-2808 GCA_043741355.1 Gemmatimonadales bacterium
AGGTCCGGCCGTTGAACGGCGCCGAGTTGGCCCTGGTAGTCGAAAAATGCAGCTTCCGCTACATGCAGGAGCATGGGGGCGCCTTCGAGATGCATCCTCCCCATATTCTGTCGGCGGACGCGGCGTTATTCGTCAGCGGGAGCACCCAGCGCCACGCCGACGCGCCGGAGGAGGTTCGCCGCCGGATCGCGTCCTGGTGCGCCGACCGGATGGCGGGCGGCGCCTTTCCTCTGGCGAAAGTCTATCCCGATGTCACATCGTAGAGGCGACCGACCATGAGCCGTTCATTTTTTGCCGCGCCGCTTGTCGCGGTGACGCTCTGGGGCTCCGTTCACAGCCTGTCGCCGGTATCCCCTACGCGGATCGAGCCCAATGACAATCGCATTCCCGCGGGCGTCATGCGGGGTGACACACTGGTGCTGCGGCTGGTGGTGGGAAGGGCCGAGTGGTACCCGGAAGCCAAGGATGGGCCGCACATCACGATCGAGGCCTTCGGCGAGGAAGGCAAGGCGCCGCGCCTTCCCGGGCCGCTCGTCCGGGTCCGCGCGGGAACGCCGATCCGCGCCACGGTTCGCAATGCGCTTGCCGATTCGACCATCCACGTCATCGGACTGGCCACCCACCCGATACCGGTTTCCGACACCCTGCACATCGGGCCCGGCGCTTCAGTCGAGGTGAACTTCAAGGCGGGAGCCCCGGGGACCTATCTCTACCGCGCGGTGATCGGTAACGATCCCGATGGCCGGCCCTCGGAGCGCGAGACCGCGAACGGTGCGTTCGTGGTGGATCCGGAGAGCGGATCACCGCCGGACCGGATCTTCGTCATCAACGTCATTGCCTACGACCTGGATTCATTGCGCCTGCGCCAGGCGATCGGTTTCAATGGAAGGTCCTGGCCCTACACCGAGCGGCTGCCGATGACGGTGGGAGACACGGTGCACTGGCGAATCGTCAACGGAACGACCCGCGGGCATCCGATCCACCTGCACGGCTTCTATTTCCGGGTGGATCAGGCAGGCAACGGCCTCGCGAGCCGCAGTATCCCCGAGGCGCAGCGGCGGCTCAGTGTGACCGAACAGATCGCCCCGTGGAATACCAGGACGTTTACCTGGGCGCCGGACCGGCCGGGAAACTGGTTGCTCCACTGCCATCTCACCTTCCATGTGACGCCGGAAGCGAGGCTCGATAACTCCGAAGCTACGGCGCATGAGGACCACTCGGGCAACGCGAAGGAGCACATGGCCGGACTGGTGCTGGGGATTACCGTGGCGCCCCGGGCGGGGGAGTCGTACCTGCGAACCGGAACGCCGCGCCGGCTCCAGCTGTTCGCCCAGCAGGGCGGGCCGCGGGGCTCGATGCCGATGACCTACAGCTACCTGCTCCAGCGCGGTGTGAATGCCCCCGCCCGCGATTCGATCGAGACGCCGAGCTCCACCATCGTGGTGACCCGGGGCGAGGCGACCGACATCGTGGTGCACAACCGCAGCCGCGAGGCAACCGGCATCCACTGGCATGGGATCGAGCTGGAGAGCTTTTCGGACGGCGTCGTGGGATGGAGCAGCCAAGGCACGGCCTTGGCGCCGCCGATCGCCCCGGGCGATTCGTTCGTCGCGCGCCTCACGCTGCCGCGCGCGGGAACGTTCATGTACCACACCCATCTGAACGACGCCAAGCAGCTCACCAGCGGCGCCGCGGGCCCACTCATCGTGCTCGAGCCTGGGGAGGCGTTTGATCCGTCGCGCGACCACGTGTACCTCGCGCTCTGGAACGGGCGCAAGGCGGGCGTGGGCTCCCAGGAGCTGCTCGTCAACGGCGATGCGCTGAGCTCGCCGGACCAGGAGCTCTCGGCGAGTGTAACCCATCGGTTCCGGTTCATCAATATCGGCGCGGCGCTGAATGTCTGGTTCCAGCTTCGGCGGGACACCACTGCAGTCGAATGGAGGGCACGGGCCGAGGACGGCGCCGATCTGCCGGCGACGCTCCGGGTGATGCAGGCGGCCATTCAGGCAGTGGCGGTGGGAGAGATCTTCGATTTCGAGGTCATGCTGCCCGGCCCGGGAGTCTATGAGCTAAGCGCCGCTTTCGTGCAGCCGCCGGGCTTCCCGCCCGCGGGGCCGGCTCAGCGCTGGCGGCAGCGGCTGGTGGTCAAATAGTCGGAGTCACCACGACTGAGTGGGAACGGCCTTCGGCAGGGGCAACGATCGGATGTAGGTCACCAGCTTCCAGGTGATTGCGGGAGTGAGCAGGCCTCCGAAGGCGGGCATGCCATTGGGCCGGCCGTAAAAAATGGACTCGAAGACCGCGCCGTCGCTTCCGCCATAGCGCCAGCGATCGTCATTGAGGCTCGGCCCGACCCAGCCGGATGCCCCTCCGCCGTGACACCCGTCGCAATTCATCGACGTAAAAAGATTTTCTCCCTCGGTCGCCGACCTGGCCTGGCCCGCATAGGGGTTGTGGAGAACCGCGTCGGGCGCCGAGTCGCGCCGGTTCGCCAAGGGCGGGGCGCCACCGCACGAAGCCAGCGCAAGCGCCGCCAGCAGGTGGACGGACGCCCACGTCTTCACAGGGCAAAGATCCAGACCATGCCGCCCTGGCTGGTGTATCGGGCGAGGTCTTTGATGAAGTCGGCCGGGTCGCGCACGTCGGCCGGATCGTCGGAGCGAAGGTCTCCCGAGAGCAGCGCCCAGTCCCCGCCGATACCCGAGTACACCGCGACATACTGCTTGCCATCGGGGCCGGTATAGGTGATCGGCGCGGCCACCACCCCGGACCCGACCTTGAACTTCCACAGCACCTGGCCGGTCCTGG
>JAYUAL010000506.1:0-14794 GCA_043741355.1 Gemmatimonadales bacterium
AGGGCGATCAGCAAATGCTCGGTTGAGATGTAGGCGTCGCCCAGATCCTTGGCCTCCTTCTCGGCCCGGTCAAAGACCTTGTTGAGCTCACGGCTGTGGCTGGGTTCGCCGGCCCCGCCCGCCTGGGTCGGGAACTTGGCGATCTCCCGATTGGTGGCGTCCCGAAGCGCCGAGACATTGACCCCCGCCTTCTGCAGCAGCGGCTGGATCACGCCCTCGTCCTGGTTCAACAGGGCCATAAAGAGGTGGGCGTCGTTGACGACCGGGTTGCCTCGGGCCGAGGCCAGTTGGCTTGCGTCGCGAAAGGCCTCTTGGGCCTTGAGGGTCAATCGGTCGGGGCGGATCATGGGCATGGAGCTCCTCGTGTCAGTACCCTGGTATCCCCGATCCTTCGGGTGATGCCGGAGCGATCCGACCACTCGAGGAGGGGGATCAAGAACTTGCGGGAGAGCCCGAGCTTGTCACGAAGCATAGGCGGAGTAACAGGTTGTATTGCAGCAAGTTCCGTAATTGTATCTCGAAACAAAATTAATGACATCTTGGAAAAATACCGATCCTTTTCCACGGCCACGACCCGGCCCTCCTGGGCCGCGAAGCGGAGCGCCGAGAGAAGGTCCGCGCCCCCGAGTTCCCGCTCTAGCTCGGCAACGGTCGGCGGTTCCAGGCCTGCCTGCTCCAGCGCGGTGATCGCTCGCTCCAGCAGGGCCTGTCCGGAAACCAGCCGGGGTACGAAGTCTGGCGCGGCGACGATTCCATCTGACAGCGTGAGTTCCTTGCGGCGGACCAGCCCCTCGAGCACCGTGTTGGCCACTTCCGGCGGCCCCTTGAGCGCCCGCCGCAGCGTTTCGAGCGACAGCCCTCGCTCGGAGGGCTCCCGCCGGTGGAAGGCATCCACCTGAGCGAGCGCGGTCTCCCGCATGGCCACCGTGGCCGCCCGGGCGATGAACCGTCCTCCAGCGCTGGAGAGATCCTTTCGGGAGTCGGCCGCCGCCCTTCCTTCCCCTTCGGGCAGACCCAGCAGAAGCGGCAGCTCCGCGTGGGTCACGCCCCCGGGGCGGCGGCTGACCAGGGCAAAGGCCCGATCGCCCGGGTCAGTGGAGGTCAGCGATTCCGGCCAGACCGCCCGACGGGGGGGAAGTGGATCGAGAATCCGTCCCCCGCCGATCGTCACCACCGGTGAATAACTCCGCAGCACGAAGCGATCGTTTCCCCGCGCCACCACCGGCGCTTCGAGCGCCATTCGCGCCACGCCCGTCTCTCCGGGCGCGATCTCGCCCCGGGGGTACAACCGGCCCAACACCTCTGCGGTACCCAGATGGAGCCGTACCCGGACCCTCCGCCTGAGCGGCGACGCCTCGGGCAGCAACTCGATGGCCACGTCTACCGCCGAGGTCGTCTGCCACCAGGGTTCGGGGCCGACCAGGGCGTCTCCCCGCCCCACTGCGGTGCGATCGACCCCGACCAGGCCTACTGCCGCGCGTGCGCCGGGCCGGCCCATGGGGACCGCCACCCCGTAGGCCTCGAGGGAGCGGACCCGGGCGGTCAGTCCTCCCGGCAGGATGGTGACGGCGTCGCCAATGCGAATGGTTCCGGACCAGGGAGTGCCGGTGACCACGGTGCCGACGCCCGCGATCGAGAAGGCCCGGTCGATGGGCATCCGGAAGCCGTCGGCGGGAGCCGATTTTTCGGAACCTGCCACCAGCTCGCGCAGCCGGGCGGCCAAATCCGCGATTCCCTGTCCCGTAACGGCGGAGACGATCGCCGGCGGCTGGAACACGACCGGAGATCGGGCCAGTCGCGCGGTGACTTCGGCGGTCACCAGCTCGAGCCACTCGGGGTCCGCGAGATCGGCCTTGGTGATCACTGGAATGCCCTGCGGAATTCTGAGCTGCTCGACGATGGCGAGATGCTCCCAGGTCTGGGTCTGGGGACCCTGCGCCGCGTCCACCACGAGCAGGACCAGATCGATTCCCGAGGCGCCCGCCACCATCGTACGTACGAAATCCTCGTGACCGGGAACGTCGACGATGCCGGCGGGCTGGAGTCCATCGAAGCGCAGCGGCGCGAAGTTGAGATCGATGGTGATTCCACGGCGGCGCTCCTCGGCGAGGCGGTCCATCGGGCGGCCAGTGAGCGCGCTCACCAGCGCCGACTTGCCGTGATCGATGTGCCCCGCCGTTCCGATGATCATGCCGCGGTCCAGATCCGTTCCAGCCAGAACGCGAGCGCGGGCAGGGTCGCGCCTTCGCTGAGGTGGTGGCGGATGTAGCGGTCAAGGAGCCGGCGATGCGCCGCCAGGTGGCGCTCGTCGAGGGGCGGCAGTTCGGCTTCCGGGTCGAGGAAGGCGGCCAGATCGGTACGGTCGGCGGGTTTGAGCTGGGTCCCAACGGTGCCGCGCGCGCATCGAGCGCAGAGTATCCCTCCGTCCCCGGCCGAAAAACAGACGACGGCGTCCTCGGGCAGCGGGGCGCCGTCGCGGGCGCACACCACGAGCGACGGTGCGAAGCCCAGCACTGCCACCAGGCGCCAGAGGGCCCGAAGCCCGAGCGGCTCCACCGCGGCCGCCGGCGCCGCCTCCAGCACGGCCAGCGCGTCGCGGAACAGATCGTAGCTCTCGGGATGCGGGGTAGCCGGTGCAAACCGGAGCATCAGTTCCGACAGCAGCGACGCCACCGCAAAGCGGTCCAGCCGGGTACCAAGGCCGGTCCACACGTGCCGGGGATCGAACTGGGTCAGGGTATGGAGGTCGCCGCTCCGGGCGAGGAGCAGCGTGGCGTGTCCTTCGCTCAGCAAATGGAGTGCGGTTCCGAATTTGCTTCTGGGCCGGAGGGCACCCTTGGCGATTGCGCTCTGAACCCCGAGGTCGCGGGTCGCGAGTCGCGCGATCTTGGAGGTCTCACCGTAGCGAAGGGTGGTGAGCACGATGGCCGGCGTAGCGATCGGGGGCATCGCCCCGGACTCACGGCGCCGGAGGAAGGTTTACTACGGCGGCATCGGCCGGGCAGACACCCGCCGGCATTACCCGGGCTTCAGTGAGGTCCGGTCGGTAGATCCTGACCCGGCCGGGATTGCCGGCCACGCACGAGCCCGATTCCACCGCATACACCTGGGCGTTGGCACCTACCGCCGCGGCCACGCCGTTCACCAGCGGAATCCCCGCGCCGGCCCCGCGGACCACTCGGCGGGTGCGGGTGTTGAACTCCATGAGACCCTGGCTCGCCGACGTGATGAAGAGGCGCTCGCGCCCGTCGCTCGCCAGTCGCCCGGGAAGAGGGCCGAACCCCGCAAAGCTGCCAACCTCCTGGCGGAGGACCGGATCGACGATGCTGAGCCGCCCCGGCTCGGTTCCGCCCGGCCCCGAATTCATCACATAAATCAATCCGTCAGGGCCGACCAGGATGGCGGAGGCATTCCCCGGCCCGGGCAGCGCAATCGAATCGAGCACCACGTTCCGTTCCGGGTCGAGCACCGTGAGCCAACTCGGACCCCGCACGCACGGCAGCGGACCGGCGCAGGCCGGCTCCAGGTTCGCGTTCGCGACGTAGACCCGTCCCCGCGTCACGGTGACCGCCGTGGGTGTGCGCCCGACCGCGACGCTCACCGTGTCGCCGGTGCGGAGATTGAGCCGGGTGGCCCGATCGTTCAGGGTGTTGGAGATATATGCGAGCGTGTCGTTGACGAAGGCGGCGCCGCCCGCGCCGGCGCCGGTAGCGAGGCGATACACCAGCACCGAGCCGGCGGCGGAGAGATCCACGACGGCCACGCTGCTGCCCGCCCCACTGGTGACCAACCCACGGGTGTTGCGGGCCGCGAGCGCCATCGGAGATCCGCCGATGTTGCCCAGCAGAATCAGCCGGGGTGCATTCGCCTCCGAGAGGGGAAAGATGGAGAGGGTCGCGTCGCCGGCGTTGAGAACGACGAGGTGCTCTTCGGACCGCGGCGTGGAGGGAGTGGTGGCCACGCAACTGGTGGCGGCCACGGCCGCCAGCAGTGGGGCGCTCCAGGACCGCCCTCGTTTCACCGGTAAAGATTTCCGCCCCATGCCAGAAAACTAATGACCCCTGCCGGGATCCCGCCTCCCGGGGACGACGTGGGGTGCGCCCTCCAGCGAGACGACTCCGACCGGCCACCCGAATACGCTGGAGAGCAATTCCGGCCGCATGACCTGGAGGGGAGTACCCGCCGCAGCGACCCGGCCGCCTTCGAGCAACAGCATCCGGCCGGCGTAACGCGCCGCGAGGTTGAGATGGTGGGTCACGACCAGCGCCGACATGCCATCCCTGACGAGCTGGGCCACCAGCTCGAACAGCTCCATCTCGTGGCCGAGGTCGAGTGAGGCCGTCGGCTCGTCCAGCACCAGCAAGGCGGGCTCCTGGGCGAGCGCGCGGGCGATCCGGACCCGCTGCCATTCGCCGCCCGAAAGGGTTTCTACCGTGCGGCGCCGGAACGCGGTGATGTCACAGCGCGCGAGCGCCTGGTCCACCGCCTCGCGATCCCGGCCGGTCATGGGGCTCAAGGGCCCGAGATGAGGATAGCGCCCAAAGCCCACCATCTCCTCGACTCGCCAGGAAAACGGGGTATCCTCGCGCTGCGGCACCAGGGCCACGCGACGCGCCAGCTCCGGCCTGCTCCACCGGGCGATGGGGCGCTGATCCAGCGTCACCACGCCGCCGCTCAAGGGCACCAGGCCGAGCAGGCCGTGCACCAGAGAACTCTTGCCGCCGCCATTCGGCCCGACCAGGGCCACCAGCTCGCCGGACCCGACCGAAAGGTCGACGCCGGCCACCGCCGGTTCCGGCGTGTCCCGATAGCGGACCGTGGCGCCTCGGGCCTCGAGCATCATCGCAGTGATTTCCGGAGCAGCATCGCGAAGAGGGGCACGCCGACCAGGGCGGTCACCACCCCCACCGGCAGCTCAATGGGGCGAACCACCGTCCGCGCCATGGCATCGGCCAGGACGAGAAACCCCCCGCTCCCCAGGAACACCGCGGGGAGCAGCCGACGATGGCCGGGGCCAAGCAGCCCTCGGAGCGCGTGCGGCGCCACCAGCCCGACAAAACCGACGACGCCGCACACCGCAACACTCGCCGCGGTGAGCAGCGACGAGGCGACGTAGACCACGCGGCGGGCGCGGGCGGCGTCGAGGCCGAGCGATTGGGCCGGCACGCTGCCCAGAGAGAGGAGATCGAGTGAGCGCGCCGCGGCGAACAAGACCAGCAGCGGAAGCCCCGCGTAAACCGAGAACACCGCCAGAGTCTGCCAGGAGGCGCCGGAGAATCCGCCCAACAGCCAGAGGAAGACATTCCGCAGCTGTTCCGCCGGCGAAAGCGTGAGGACCGCGCTGATAAGCGCGCCGGTGAACGCGCTCACCACCACGCCGGCGAGCACCAGGACATGGGGATCGAGTCGCCGCCCGGCCACCGTGCTGAGTCGGTAGACCAGGGCCACCGCCCCGAGTCCTCCTGCGAACGCCGCCAACGGAATGCCCCACGCGCCGCCCAGTCCCAGCGCAATGGCCACGACCGCCGCGACGCCGGCGCCGCCCGAAATCCCCAGCAGATAGGGATCGGCCAGCGGATTCCGGATCAGCGCCTGCAGCGCCGCGCCGGTCACTCCAAGACAGCCGCCCACGGTGAACGCCAGCAGCACGCGGGGAAGACGGATGTCGCGAATGATGGCGGAGGTGGGGGCATCGGGCGATCCCAGCGCGGCGAGGAGCGCCCGGGGGGACACCGGCGTGGCGCCGACCGCGAGCCCGACTATGCACGCGACCACCGCCAGCAGGGCGATGCCGACGATGGCCTTCATCGAGACAGGGAGTCCAGCGCGGCGGCGAGCTGGCGCACCGCGCGGCCGATCCTCGGACTGGGCCGGTTGAACTCGCTGCCCCGCACCCGCAGGAACCGCCGGTTTCGCACCGCGCGCACCGCGCGCCACTCGGTGCGCCCGGCGATGGCGGGCTCGCCGTCGGTGGACACCAGGACATAGTCGGGATCCCGGGCCGCGACCGCCTCGATCGAGACCGGCGCCGAGGAGGTGGCGAGGTCGTCGAAGACGTTGCGGGCTCCGGCGTGATCCAGGATCTCGGAGAGGAAGCTTCCCCGCCCGAGCGTCATGGCGGGGCGGTCCCAGGCGAGAATGAAAACGGACCGACGGCTGGACGGCTGGACGGACGGACGGGACGCCGCGGCAAGATCGCGGGCGGTGCGCACCACCAGCGACTCGGCCGCCTCGCGCCGGCCCAGCGCGGCGCCCAGCAGCCGGGTGATCCGGTCGAAGTCCGTCATCCGGTCGGTCGCGAGCTCCAGGGTCGGGATGCCGAGCGTGCGGAATCGATCGGCGGCGGCACGATTGGCGCCTGACTTGTACAGCAGCACCAGGTCGGGCCTGGCCGCGACCACCGCTTCGATGTTGGGATCGATTCCGTTGCCCAGGTTCGGCACCGCCGCCGCTTCGGCGGGATAGTCGCACCAGGCGGTGCGGCCCACCAGCCGGGCGCCGGCGCCGAGCGCGAAGACCAGCTCGGTGGTCGCGGGCACCAGCGACACGATCCGCGCAGGAGGAGCGGGGAGGGACAATCTGACGCCGGCGTCGTCGACCAGCTCACCGCTGACGGCGGATGGCGCCTTGCGGCAGCCAAGAATGGCAAGAAGCGTGAGCGCGCGAAAGACACGATGCACCCTGACCCTCCCCCGAGGGAACAGCGGTGGCACGACCGCGGAGGTCTCCTGGCTTGGGGCTCCCGCCCGCCTTCCCGGTTTCCCAGTGGCGTGGTGAGCGGGGGATGAGGCGCCCCTGACAGTGGCGGGGCCGCGCCGGATTCGCACCGGCTTCCGAGCATCCGCGTCGTGATATGGACCGGCGAAGTTAGGAGCGGGAACCCCGGGTAGCAAGAGCGGACTGCAGCAGCGCCAGCATCCGGGCGCGCTCGGCCTGATAGCGGGCCCACTCGGGGGCGGGCGTCTCCGCCTCGCGCCCCTGAAGGCGCTCGTCGAGCCGGGCAATCGCGTCGGCGAGAAACGAGGGGTCAGGAATCGAGGGCCGGGGATCAGGGGCCATGTCACGCCCACGACGCACCAGGACCCAGGCCAGCATTGCAAATGCCGCGCCGATGGTGACCACCATGGCGACCAGCAATTGGCGCGATGACAGCAGCGCCGAGGGAAGCTCGATTTCGAGGTCTCCGAACTGCCGATGGGTCCCCGCCCAGCGCCGGAAAGCGCGCCCGTCCAGCGTTTGGCTGTCGGCGGCGGCAAAGCCGCGGGAGCCCACGCGCGCGCCCGGCTCCTCCATCATCACAAAGACCGAATCGGCGACCGGCTCGGCGGGGATTACGAACCGCCGCAGGGTGCCGGGTATCCGGTACTGGAGCATGAGCTCCTTGTCGCCGGGTGAGAGCGGGGCAAAGATGAGCACGCTGTCCCCCCGGAATACCAGCGCCTCCGGGGAAAACTGGCTCATCCGGTGGTCGGCCAGCTCGACGTTCTGAGCTTCGGGCGGTAGCGGGGTCCCCCAGGCTCCGCGAACCGTGTCCGGCGCGACCCGGGTGAGCTCACCGGGGTTGGACAGCACGAACCAGTCGAGCACGGAGCGGGTTCCTGATTCGTCGGGGGCGCTCACCAGGAGGGTGCGCTGCTTGATCCGCACCGGCGCAACGCTCGAGGTGTCAGCCACGATCACTATCACTGCGGTGTCTGGCCGGGCCGGGTTGGTGGCCACCGGCTGGGAGAAATATTCGATGCCGCCGTAGCGGGCGCTCAACAGATATGCGGCGGTGGTATCGGCGGAAAACCGGAACGAGAAGCGCCCCGCCGGCCCGGACACGGCGGTATCGACCGGGCCCTGCACCCGACCCCCGATCCGGTGCAATACCACCGCGATACCGCCGAGGGGCAGCGTGTCCCGGCCGGCAACCCGCGCCACCCGTCCGGTCACCCGGCTCTGGGCCGGTGCGGCGAGCGGCGTCAGGGCCAGGAGCGCCAGGGCGATCCCGGGAGCGGACATCACCGGCTCATGGCTTGAACCGTCCGAGATCCTCGGGGTCGAGCTTGGAGAGGAATCGCTTGAGCGCCTCGGGATCGGAGCCGGGTTCCGGCCCGGGAGCCTCGGCGCCGGACGCGCTCCGCTCCAGCAGCTCCTCATTGCTGTAGATGGGGGCATGCATTCGGAGCGCCAGCGCGATGCTGTCGGAGGGCCGGGCATCCACCTCGAACACTCCCCCGGCCCGGTAGATCAGCAGCTCCGCGACGTAGGTGTTCTCCCGGAGCCCGGAAATCACCACCCGCCGGAGCTCACCCCCAAGCCCGGTCACCAGCAGCTTCATCAGGTCGTGAGAGAGGGGCCGCTCCGGCTTGACGCCCTGCAGCTCCAGCGCGATCGCATTGGCTTCGGGCGCCCCGATCCAGATCGGCAGGGTGCGCTCCCCGTCTTCTTCCTTGAGCACCACGACGGGGGTGTTGGAGTTACGATCGAGCCCCAGGTGGGCCACCCGCATTCGAACCATCCGCGCGGCCCTCGCTCAGATCTTTGCCGCAGTCAACAGGGCGCGCACCCGTGAGGTTTCCTCCCAGGGGAAGAGCTGGACCGCGCGCCCGAACACCCGGGACCGCCGGGGCCTCCGTCCGAAATGCCCGTACGCCGCGGTGGGTCCGTAGATCGGGCGCTTGAGGCGCAGCGCATCGATGATGCCCTTGGGTGTCAGGTCGAAGACCTCGCGAACCACCTGCTCCAGCCGGGCGTCCTTGATGGCGCCGGTTCCGAACGTGTCCACCAGAATCGACACCGGCTCGGCGACGCCGATCGCATAGGCCACCTGCACCTCGCAACGCCGGGCCAACCGGGCCTCCACGATGTTCTTTGCCACCCAGCGGGCAGCGTAGGCCGCCGAGCGGTCCACCTTGGAGGGGTCCTTGCCGCTGAACGCGCCTCCGCCGTGCCGTGCCATACCGCCGTAGGTATCCACAATGATCTTCCGGCCGGTGAGGCCCGCATCGCCGTGGGGCCCGCCGATCACAAAGCGGCCGGTGGGATTGACCAGGATCTTGGTGCGCCGCGATTCGAAGCCCATGGATTCGAGCACCGGCCGGATGACCTCGGACACCATGGCCGCTTTGATGGTGCCCTGGCTGAGCTCGCGCCGCCCGACCTTTTCCGCATGCTGGGTCGAGAGCACGACCGTACGCACCGCCACCGGCCGGTCGCCCTCGTATTCCACCGAGACCTGGGTCTTGCCGTCGGGACGCAGCCATTCGATGGCCGGCCCCTTGAGCCCCTTGCGCACCGCGGCGAGCCGCTCAGCCAACCGGTGGGCCAGCACGATCGGCAGCGGCATCCGCTCCCGGGTTTCCCGGGTGGCGTACCCGAACATCATCCCCTGGTCGCCGGCGCCCTGCTCCTTCGACTTCCCCGAGTTGACGCCCCGCGCGATGTCGGGTGACTGCCGGTCGATCGAGGTGAGGACCGCGATGGTCCGTCCGTCGAAGCCGTACGACGCGTCCGTATAGCCGATGTTCTCGACGGTCTCCCGCACGATATCGGGAATGTGCACGTACGTCGTGGTGGTGATTTCCCCGGCCACCATCGCCATGCCCGTCGTCACCAGCGTTTCGCAGGCGACTCGCCCGGCGGGATCCTTGGCGAGGATCGCGTCGAGCACGGCATCGGAGATCTGGTCGGCGACCTTGTCGGGATGACCCTCGGTGACGGACTCGGAGGTGAAGACGTGGCGCTTTGAGGGCATGAGGGTCCGCGAATATGGGAGACGGGGAGCAGGGAACTCCCCGCTTTACTGCGTCAAACTAGCCCCGCTGCTTCGGCCCGGCAACGTTTCTTGCGGGTCGATCAGACGCAGGTCGATCACCGGGCCCACCGCTTCACGCAGGATCGCGGCCACCTCGTCCGGCCCACGCGCGACCAGGGCCGCGCGAGCGGCCTCCTGGGCCAGCGCGAGGGGAACTTTGCGCACCAGCCACTTGATCAGCGGCAGCGTGGGTGGCGCAATCGAGAGTGTGGTGAATCCCATGCCGAGGAGCAGCACCGCATAGAGCGGCTCCGAGGCCATCTCACCGCAGATGCTGACCGGGATGCCTGCCGCCTGGCCGGCGGCCAGCACGTCGCGCATCATCCGGAGGATGGCCGGATCGTGGGGCGTGAAGCGCGAGGCGAGGTGCGCGTTGCCGCGATCGACGGCCAGGGTGTACTGGGTCAGGTCGTTGGTGCCGATGCTGAAGAAGGCGCTGACCTTGGCGAGCCGGTCGGCGATGATCACGGCCGCCGGCGTCTCTACCATGGCGCCGACCGGCACGCCCTTGGCCGCCCGGATGCCGGCCCGCTCCAGGTCGCGCGCCTCCTCGTCGATCATCTCCCGGGCCCGCTCCATTTCCTCGACTCGGGTGATCAGCGGCAGCATGACCTGCACCTTCCGGTCGACGGCGGCGCGCAGGATGGCGCGGAGCTGGGGCCGGAAGATCTCCGGCTGGTCCAGGCAGACCCGGATCGAGCGCCAGCCGAGAAAGGGATTGGCTTCGGACGGCGCGGCAAAGGCGGCCGGGAATTTGTCGCCGCCGAGATCGTAGGTGCGGATCACCACGGTCTTGTCGCCGAAGGCGGCGGTCACCCGGCGGAAATACTCGAGCTGTTCGTCTTCGCCGGGCAGGTGGCTCCGTCCGGTGACCAGGAACTCGGTGCGCAGCAGCCCGACCCCCTGCGCTCCGTATCGGACCGCCATGTCGATCTCATCGGGAAGATCGACGTTGCCCATCAGCGTCACGGTGTGGCCGTCCGGCGTGATACTGGGCAGCTGCACCGCGCCTTCGAGCTCCAGGTCCAGCTTGTGGCGCCGGGTGGCGGTCAGCTGGGCCACTTCGAGATCCTGGACGGTCGGCTCGATCACGATGACGCCGGTGCTGCCGTCCAGCAGGAGCATGTCGCCGTCCCGGATCCCGGCCACGGCTCCGGACACCCCCATGACGCAGGGAATGCCGAGGGAATGGGCCAGGATGGCGGCGTGAGAGGTCCGGGTTCCCTCTTCGCTCACCAGGCCGAGCAGCTGGTCCCGGTCCAGCTGTACGGTGAGACCGGGAAAGAGCTCGTGCGCCACGATAATGACGTGGGGTGTATCCGGCATGCCGAACAGTTCGTCGTTGGTTTGCCCGACCAGGTGGCGGAGCACCCGAAGCTGGGTGGCCAGCAAATCGGCCAGCCGCTCGCGCAGCCGGACGTTGCCGGTGCCGCCCCATTTGGCACGGAGCTCGAGGGCCTTGAACTCATAGGCGGTTTCGGCGCTGAAATTGTTGTGGCGGATGAGGTTGGTGACTTCGGTCAGGAAGTCCGGATCCTGCACCATCATGATCTGGGCTTCGAAGATCTTGCTCTCCTCCAGGCCGGCCCGCTCCAGCACCCGCTCGCGCAGCCGGTTGAGCGAATCGACCACCGCCCCCACCGCCTCCTGGAGGCGGGCCACTTCCACCTCCACCTCATCGGGCTTGACCCAGCGATCCGCCACCGAAGGGAACTTCCAGTTCAGCACCACCGCGGGCGCATAGGCCAGGCCGGGCGAGACGCCCACGCCGCGGAGGTTCCGGTGGGCGGTCACGTCTCTCCGAAACCGGTAGCGATGAGGTCCACGATGGCGGCCATAGCGGCCTCTTCGTCGGAGCCGTCGGCCCGCACGCCAATGGTGCTGCCGCACTCCGCCGCCAGCATCATGACGCCCATAATGCTCTTCCCATTCACCGGGACCCCGTCTTTGACCAGATGGATCTTGCACGCAAAATTGCTGGCGAGGCGGACCAGCTGCGCCGCGGGGCGGGCGTGGAGCCCGAGCGAGTTGATCACCTTCGCCTCACGCTCGATCACGCGGCACTCCATCGCCAGAGAAGAGTGAGCACGGCGGCACCGACCGTGAGCGCCGGCGCGGACAGCGGCCGACGCATGGTCAGCGCGCCCAGCAGGGCCGCGCCGACCACCACCAGCACCGTGGCACGGAGCGGCTGGCCGGTGCCCCGGAGGAGCCAGGCAGCCACCAGCGGCACCGCCGCGCCCACCGCTACGGCCGCGAGGTGGCCCGCCTTGGGCGCGGCCCGAGGGAGCCAGGATTCACTGATGGCGTGGGCCACGCGCAGGCCGTGGGCGAGCCCGACCCGGAGTCCCCACGACGTGACCAGCACCCGGAGCAGGTTGTATCCCGCCACACAGAGCGCCACCGTGCCTAACCCGCCACCCAGCGCCAGCGCGACCAGCGCGAGGCCCATCGCTGCCGGCACAATGCCCGCCCAGAACAATTGATCGCCCAGCGCCCCCAGCGGGCCCGAGAGCGCGGTCCGGAGCCGCAGAATCCGCTCGCCCGGCTCGCCATCCAGCTCGGCTTTGGCCAGCGCGCCGACCGCCGCGCCGGCGAGGAAGGGGTGCGCGTTGAAATATTGCGCCGACCGGGCCCGGGCCGCGCGGGCGCGCTCGGGGTACTGCTCCAGGGGCTCGAGCAGCGGCTCCATGGCCACCGCGATGCCGATGCCCTGCATCCGCTCATAGGTCCACGACGCCTGGAGCGCCGCCAGCCGCAGCAGGGCCCGCGCCCGTCCGATCATCGGAGCGCCAGAGCGAGCATGCCCAGCGCCATGCCTCCGGCAAGCCACGCGATCCGCCGCGCGGTGCCGGCCCGGCGCAGGGCGCCGCCGATGGCCGCGACGAATCCGCCCGCGATCGCGACGATGGTCAGCGCCCGAGCCGTGGGGACGTCGAACCGGGGCACCCGGGCGAGCTCGGTGGCGACTGCGATCCCCAGAACCGCGAGGGCGCCGCTCCGGAGGATATCGGCGATGAGCCCGGCCAGGTGGACCCGGCCCGCCACGCCCGGCTCGCCCCGGTCCAGCGCCGGCGCCGCGCGCCGCAACGCCCATTCGGTGACCCGGCGATGCATGACGATGCTCCAGCTTCCCACCTGTGCCAGAATCACGCCGAGGAGCACCGCGGGTCCGAGGGCGGTGACCCATGGCTGATGGGCCGCGAACAGCACCGCTGCCACGGTGGCGGCGCCGTAGTCCGGGTAGCGCGAGGCGCCGATCGGAAGCACGTCGAGCGCGAACAGCTCGAGCGCCGCCCCCACTCGGAGCCCGGCGCTCGGGTCGCCCAGGATCACCCCGGCCACCGCCCCCGCCACCAGCGGTCGGTTGAACAGGCCCTGGAGCACGCTGGCCAGATCCAGGCCCACCACGAGGGCCCAGAGCAGCAGCGCCAGGAAAGGTGCCTCGGTCATCCCAGATCCTTGAGCGGCACCGGTCGCGAGGTCGGCACGTCCTGGGCGCTCACCTCGAGGCCCCGCTCCGCCATGCGGGTGAGCAGCGTGAGCTCGTCATCGGAGAGATACAGGTAGCGCAGCCGCTCCCGGCGCCCCGGCCCCGCGTGGATCCCGCCCAGGTTGAGCTTCCGCAGCTCCCCGGGCGCGCGACGAAGCAGTTCAGCCGCCGTGCCGATGGCGCCCACCAGCACCAGCACCCGTTCGCGCCCCGTTTCCCACCCGTGCAGCCGGGTCGCCGCCTCGACCGCGCTGACGAAGTCCATGGCGATTTCCGAAGGCGCGGCCATGCGATACAGTTCCTGCTCCCACGGGCTTTGCCGCACCTCATCGTCCACCAGCACGATGCGGTTCAAATCGAGCGGCCGGCCCCAGCCCACCACCACCTGCCCATGCACCAGGCGGTCGTCCACGCGGCAAAGCACGATCGGCATCAGCGCTGGGCGATCGACTTGGCGCCCGACTCCGCCGCCCGCCGGGCCGCATCGGCAACCGGCTCGGCGCGATGGAAGAGGAATTCGAGCAGCATGACCAGGTTGACGCCGGTGACGACCCTGATGTCCGGCCGCGCAGCCAGCCGCCGCATCGCGGCGACCAGGCAGCTTCCGCTCGGCATGTCGACGAACACGAGGGTCGCCTGGTCGCCCACCGCCTCCACCACCCGCGCCTCGAGGGCATCGCGATCGGCACCGGTATTGGAGACCGCCGCCAGCACCCCGCGGATGCCGGTGATCTCCTCCGCAGCCGCTACCAGTGCACCGCTCAGCCCGCCGTGGCCCACCACCACGCCCCGCAGCTCGGCGCTCATTCGTAGTCTTCCTGCAAATACTCCCGGAGCCCGCGCTGCTCCATCATCCGCTTGATCAGCCGGTCATTGAAGGCGGTGGCGACGTCGAGACCGGTCATGCGGAGCAGATGGGCCATCGCCACCACCTCGGAAATCACGGTGAGATTCTTGCCGGGATTGAGACCCACGATCACCTTGGGCACCACGACATCGAGGATGGTGGCCTCCTGGCGTACCAGTCCGGTTCGTTCCACGTCTTTGGCCTTTTCCCAGTCCTCAAGCTGTACCACCACTTCGATGCGCTTCTGCTGCCGAACCGAGCGCACCCCGAAGAGCGCCTTGACGTCGATCAGGCCGATGCCGCGGATTTCCATGTGGTGGGCGGCCAGCTCGTGTCCCTGGCCGATCAGGATGTCGTTTCCCTTGCGGGCCACCAGTACCAGGTCGTCCGCGACCAGACGGTGGCCCCGCTCCACCAGGTCGAGCACGCATTCGCTCTTCCCGATGCCGGAGCGCCCAGTGAACAGCAGGCCCACGCCGTAGACGTCGGCGAGGGAGCCATGCAGCGTGGCTCGGGGGGCGAACGCGTCCTCCAGGATCGGCTTGATCCGCCGGTAGAACTCGGCGGTCTTGAGCCTGGTTCGCAGCAGCGGGATGCTCCGCTTCCGGGCCAGCTCGATCAGCAGGGGAGGAACCTCCTGGCCCTTGGTGATGAA
>JAYUAL010000507.1:0-2791 GCA_043741355.1 Gemmatimonadales bacterium
GGTTGAGCCGGCGAGAAGCCCGGTAATGACTCCGGTTACCTGATTAACTTGGGCGATACTTGGAGCATCACTTGTCCAGATAATGGTTGTGTTTCCCAGCGGTGCCGAACCGGTGGTCTGCCGCGCGAAATTCAGCAAGCTGGGCACAACCGTTTGAGTTTGGTTTACTTGGACTGTCACACTCAGCGGTGAGAGATTCAGTCCGGTCACCACGGGAATAGGTGGCCGGGCTTTTTAAGACAGTTTAGGCGGCCGGGATAAGTACTGTTCCGCGGGGTGAGGCGACCGCCTCGTGCGGTCGCGACGCAAAATATACCGCATCCGGGGTGCGCCGGCGGAGCGCCTGGTGAGGCCGCCGCTGGTTGAAGAAAGTGAAATAGCGCTGGAGGCCCGCCCGGACCTCGGAGACGGTCTCGTAGGCGTAGAGGTAGACCTCCTCGTACTTCACCGAGCGCCAGAGCCGCTCCACGAAGATGTTGTCTCGCCAGCAGCCGCGGCCGTCCATGCTGATCTGAATCTCGTGGGCTCGCAGCACGCCCAGGAAATCCCCGCTGGTAAACTGGGCGCCCTGATCGGTGTTGAAGATCTCCGGGGTCCCGAAGCGCGCGAGGGCGTCCTCGAGCGCCGCGACGCAGAAGGCGCTGGTGAGCGTCGTTGATACCCGCCAGGCGAGCACCTTGCGGGTGGCCCAGTCCATGATCGCCACGAGGAAGACGAAGCCGCGCGCCATCGGGAGGTACGTGATGTCGGCGGCCCACACCTGATTCGGCCGGTCGACCGTGAGGGTCCGCAAGAGGTAGGGGAAGACGAGATGGGCCGGGTGCCGCTGGCTGGTCCGGGGGCGCCGATACACCGCGGAGATGCCCATCCGCCGCATCAGGGTGCGGACGTGGTCGCGGCCGATGACGGAGCCTTCGCCCCGGAGCAAATCGCGCAGCATCCGGCTGCCGGTGAAGGGGAGCTCGAGGTGCAGGGCGTCGATCCGCCGCATCAGGGCCAGATCGCTGGCGGGGACGGCGCTGGGCGTGTAGTACACCGACGCCCGCGAGAGGCCCAGGAGGGCGGCCTGCCGGGTCACGGCCAGGCGGTGCGTCCGGTCGATCATCGCCTTGCGCTCGAGCCGGGAAGCTGCCCGAGCGCGCCGGCCAAAAAATCGAGCTCCAGCGCCTGTTGCCCGATCTTGGCGTGGAGCGTCTTCACATCGACCGGCGGGGCGGCGCCCTTGGGGTCCTCCGCAGCGGCGAAGACCTCGGCGGCCCGCGCCACGAGCTGGTTCTTCCACTGCGCGATCTGATGAGCGTGCAGGTCAAACCGGTCGGCCAGCTGGGCCAGCGTCTCGCTACCCTCCAGCGCGGCGAGGGCCACCTTGGCCTTGAACACGGGCGAATGATTCCGGCGGGGACGGCGCATAGGGCGTGCTCCTGATGGACGATATCTTCGCCCAAAAGAGCGGAACTGTCCACTTATCCCACTGTCTCAATTAGTCCGACCACCTCACTGCTCGCGCGACTTCACCCCGTCGTAAACGTCTCCCTCCTGGTGCAACGCTTGAAGGCATTAAGCTCGACGGTAGCGAACCGAGAGCATCCTAATGACGCCAACGTTCCGCTCTATTGGGCCAAAGGCTACGCCGCCAAGTCGGTGAGCCCGGAATGCCTGGAGAAGGTGCGAGCTTATCTGCGGAGTCAGCCCGGTCACCACCCCCTCGAAGCCATTCATGGATGGGGCGGGGACAGCAACGCCGAATACGATGTGGCAAGTGTGAGAATTCTCCCGCCTTCCGCGAGTAACCTCGCTGCTCGGCACAGCGTCCCCTGACGGGGACTCCGACATCGCGGTCCGCCGACTAAACGGATCTGGGCGGCTTGTTGTCCCGAGTCGCGCAGCGACGGTGTGCCGAGCAGCGACGGAAGTCGCGAGGATTGACGCATGAGCCGCCGATGGTACCGTTCCTGACATGACCCATCCCCTCGCCCGGCTCCTCCTCCCTCCAGGCCACCTCGTCCCCTGACGGGGACTCCGACATCCCGCTCGGCCGACTAAAACGGATCTGGGCGGCTTGCTGTCCCAAGTCGCGCAGCGACGGTGTGCCGAGCAGCGACGGAAGTCGCGAAAGACCGAACTAAATTCCCCGTCCGATTCCGGCGGGGTTTTTCATTTTCTCTCCCCATTTTCGCTTCAATACGCAACGCGCGTGCATGGGACGATTCAATCCGCGTCACACTACATCCGCGCCACGCCGATCACCCCCGCTCGGAGGCTCCTTGGTATGAGAACTACACTGTTCGCCCGCGCGCTCGCGTTCCTGTTGGTCGTTGCCGCCTCCTGCCAGTCGGACATGCCGTCCATCAAGAGATCTGAGTTGGTCATCCTGGCGCTGTTCCTGGCGACTGGGCTCCTCATGATAGTCGGATCCGGGCTCTTCCTCGCCACGAAAAACCAGGTCTAGTCCGCCTGGAAGTCCGACAAAACCACACGCGCGTGAGCCAATTCATCTCGCGCGCGTGCGGCTTCTTGCATCGTCATATACCAAAGCCCTACATCGGCTTGTGGCCATTCCTCTGCAGGTTCGCAGCAACACTTCACTGGCCGGGGCCAGTGCAGGGGGTTGCATCTGGTCACGTAACCCCATTCGTCGAAACGTCTTAGCTCAGGCAGCACGGGTGGCCCGTGATCTGCTCAATGAACGCGCGCGTTCCCTAACTCACCAATGCAGAATCGTTTGCCCTCTCCTTGAGGACTTGATGATTAAGCTCGGAGCAGTCCTGACGCTGGTTGGAAGCCTGGTGGT
>JAYUAL010000508.1:0-14768 GCA_043741355.1 Gemmatimonadales bacterium
GGAAAGAAGAAGGCCACCAACGACACGCTGCGGGTGTCGCGCTCCTTCCTGAGCCACGAGAAGCGCTACCCGCTGGTGCTCATGATCAACGCGGGCACCGCCAGCGCCTCGGAGCTGGTGGCCGGCGCGCTGCAGGACCACGACCGCGCATTGATCGTAGGCCAGACCAGCTTCGGCAAGTCGCTGGTGATGCAGCCGTTCCTGCTGCCCGACGGCTCGCTGATGTGGATGGTGACCAGCCATGCCAAGACCCCCTGCGGCCGAGTGATCCAGCGGCAATACCACGGCATCACGACGCGGGAGTACTATCGGAGGGCGGCGGCGGAACGGGACACGATAGGCCGCCCGTCCTGCCGCACCGATGGTGGGCGCACCGTGTATGGCGGCGGCGGGATCTATCCGGACGTAGTGCTCAAGCGCGATTCGCTGCCCCCGCTCTGGCTGGAGCGGCTCAACGAACAACTGCTCCCGCTCAAATGGGTGTCGGGATACCTGGGCGCGCACCCCGAGGCGCTCGGCGTCCTCGAGAGCCTGGCCAGGAATGCCGCGCTGCCCGAGGGCGCCGCAGAGGACTTCCGTGCCTTTGCCAACCGCGAGGGCCTTCCCGTGCCGGCCGGCGTGGAGACGGACACCTGGCTCCGCCGTGCCTTGCTGCCGTTGCTGGCGGAGGCCAAGTGGGGTGCCCCGGGACTCTACCGGATCTCCGCGGTACTGGATGGAGAGGTGCGGCGGGCCATGGCGACGTTCGCACAGGCGGCGGCGATACTGGGGCGGTAGGTCCGTCTATGGGATCGCGCTAGTCGAAGAGCTGGGCGATGGGTTTGCGAACCAGACTGATCGTTGGAACGAGGGCGCCGAGCACCGCCGCGGCGAGCAGTACGCCGGCGAGCCCGGCGAACAGCGCGGGGCCGGAACCCGGAATCTGCCCCACCAGGTTGGTGAGGGACACACGCAGTACCGCGAAGTAGAGAAACAATCCCACCAGGACGCCCTTGACCCCGGTGCCCGCGGTGCGGGTGAGCACCCACGCGACAATCCGGAGTCGCGTGGCGCCCACCGCGCGCCTCGAGGCGATCTCTCCCGAAACCGACCGAACCCACAACTGCATGGTGCCGAAAGTACCCGCCAGCGCGGCCAGCAGTACCACGAGCCCCACCGCGGTGAACCAGTGTCCGAACCAGCGCACCGGGTGGACCGCGGCAGCGAGCACTTCGGCAGGAGTAGTGATGAGCCGCACGCTCCACTGGGTGCCGGCCCGGCTCTGCACCTGAGCCGCGAAGCCTGAGTCGCTCGTCCCGGCCGCGCTCGCTCTGACCAGCAGTTCGGCGGCGCGGGGCGGGTGCTGCAGCACGCTGAGATAAATGGTGTCGAGCGGCTCCAGCGAGCCACCCAGCGCTGCACGCCGGCTGTCTTCCACCACCCCGATCACCTTGTAGGGGCGATTGGGCCAGTCGTTACCGAGATACAGGTCCCGGCCCACCGCCCCGGCGGGCTCGAAGCCCGACGCCGCGAGGTGCCGGCTCACCACGGCGACCCGCGGAGTGTCCCACCGGTCCGCATTGCTGAAACCGCGCCCGCCGACCAGGCGGATGCCCTGCGCCGAGAAGGTGGCGGGGCTCACCAGGGAGTGAGTGGCGGTGTGCAGGTCATAGCGGATGTAGATGCCGCCGCGGACGCAGGCCCCACAGTCGGTGGTGACGTCGTCCACCCGGCCCAGACCGAGCAGGGTGCCGGGACTGGAGAGGCTGACGGCGGCAACGCCGGGAGCGCTCGCCACGCGGTCGAGGAGCAACGCGATGTCGCGAGCCCGCTCCTCGGGAGCAGAGGCGGCAGCGTCGAGCGACATCAGCACCGCCGGTGCGGCGGACCCTGTTGCGAGGGTGGCCGGGGCCCTGGGTGCGCGGCGCAGCAGCGCCGCGCTTCCCATCAGAATCGCCAGGCTCATCGCGAGCTGAAAGGCGGGTACGCCCAGCATCACCTGGCCGTCAGCACCTCCACGCATGAAGCGCGAGCCGGAGTACCGAAGCGGGGCCAGCACGCCGAAAGCGACCACCAGACCCACGAATAGCGCCGCGGCCCAGGGCAAGAGGCCGGCGCCTTCGGCAACACCGGGCCACGCCGCCACCGATACTCCCAGGATGAGGGCCGAGGCAGGGAGGCCTGACCCGTAGATCACGAGCAGGAGGATCGTGCCCTCCCCGAGTAGAGCGAGGATCAGATCGCGGCGGGAGGCGCCAGCCGCGCGCCGGACGCCGATCTCGGGGCTCCGCTCCGAGGCGTGCGCAGCGAAGCGGGCAAGCATCGAGATGCCTGCCAGGATCAGCGCGCCCCATCCCAGGATCAGGAGCAGCTGGTAGAGCTGCCGGATGGCGCGGGCCTGCAGCCCGGACGGGTCGAGAGATGCGGAGGTGACCGTGGTGCCGGCATCGGCGGCGGGAATGGAAGGAAGCCGGAGCAGGGTTTCGGACTGGTGCGCGGCCTGCCCCAGCGACCGGACCGGCGCCTGCACCGAGAGGCCGATGCTTCCGAGGATGACGGCGAGGAGCGCGCCGGCCCAGTAGAGCCGGAGCGAGCCGATGGCTGTGCCGGCGGCGAGCCGCAACCCGAATCGGGACCTACCAGGCGATGCCGTAGTCTTCTCCGTGATTGCTGGAGCCCCCCCACATCGTTCCGTGCTTCCGGTCGAACAGAATCGCATTGATCGGCCCGGACGTGCGGTCTTCATAGTCGAGCGTGTAGCCCATCCGCCGGAGATCGTTGCGGACCCACTCCGGCATTGCGCTGGCGAGCAACATCCGCCCCGGCCGCGCCTCGTGCGCGCCGAACGACGAGCGCATCTGGTAGGAATTCATGTTGGGCGCCTCCACCGCCTGCTGCGGCGTCATCCCGAACTCCACCACATTGAGGAAAAACTGCAGCAGGTTCTGATCCTGGCTGTCGCCTCCCTGCACCGCGAAGGCCAGGTACGGCGCGCCACCCTTCAGCGCCATCGTCGGCGTGAGCGTCACCCGCGGGCGCTTCCCGGGCTCTACCACGTTGTTGGGCCCGTCGGCCGAATCGGTGACGAAGCTCTGCATGCGCTGGGAGAGCCCCACCCCGGTGTGCCCGGCGATCACCGCCGGCACCCACCCGCCGCTCGGTGTAATCGACACCACCCATCCCTCCTCGTCCGCCGCCTCGATCGACGTGGTGCCGGAATTGAAAGTGGCCTTGAACGCGTCGAGCTCGGCCTGGGTCTCGGCCTCCGGAATTGGCTTGTCCTGCTGCCCGCTCAAGGGCGCGGTGGCCGGCGCACCGGTCACCGTCCACTGCGCCAGCAGGCCGGCAAAGGGATTAGTGCCGCCCTGATAGGGGAACGGATCTCCGGGTCTGATACCGGCGTCGTTGTGCTCCCAGTCGATTGAGGCATAGCGCTGCCTGGCGTAGTCCTTGGACAGCAGCCCCTTGATCGGCAGATCCTTCGCGAAGGCGGGATCGCCGTAGTAGAAGTCCCGGTCCGCAAAAGCCAAACTCATCGCCTGGTAGAGTGCGTGGAGATAGCGGGTGCTGTTATAGCCCATCGATTTGAGATCCGCGTTCTCCAGGATGTTGAGCGCCTGGAGCATTGCCGGGCCCTGCTGCCAGGGCTGCAGCTTGTACACTTCGATGCCGCGGTAGCTGGTAGAGACCGGCTCCTCGATCTTCACCTTCCAGTTGGCCAGGTCGGCCATGGTGAAAAGCCCGCCCTCCTCCCGGACCCCGCGCACCAGCTCGACGGCGATGTCTCCCTTGTAGAAGCGGTCGTAGGCGGCGTAGATAGCCTCCTTCCGGCTCTTCCCCGCCTTGAGCGCCTGCTGCTCAGCGTCGACCAGCTTCCGGAGCGTGGCTGCGAGGTCGGCCTGGCGGAAGATCTCTCCCGCCGCAGGCGCCTCGCGCGCCTCGCCGGCGTGGGGCAGGAACACCGCCCGGGAGTACTTCCACGCCTTGATCTTGTCCTTGTTGTTTTCGATCGAGTTGGCGGTCTGGGATTCGATGGGATAGCCGTCGGCCATCTCGATGGCGGGCGTCAGGATGTCGTTCAGAGACAGCCGCCCGTACTCGGCCAGCATGGTCAGGAGTCCCCCCGGCGTGCCGGGGGTGACGGCCGCGAGGGCCCCAAACTCCGGCGGGAAGCGCATTCCCTTAGAGCGGTAGAAGGCAGCCGAGGCGCCGGTGGGCGCCACACCCAGGGCGTTGATGCCGATCACCTTCTTCATGCCGGGATGGTAAATCAGCGCCTGAGTCTCGCCGCCCCAGGAGAGTACGTCCCACATGGTGGTCACCGCGGCGAGCATGGCGCAGGCGGCGTCCACCGCGTTGCCGCCCCTGGCAAAAATCATGGCCCCGGCAGTGGCGCCGAGCGGCTTCCCGGTGATCGCCATCCAGTGGCGGCCGTGCAGCGGGGGCTTGGCGGTTTGCTGGGCGTCGAGGTCGGGTGGCGTCATGAGGAGACCAAGGCCGAGGAGGAGAGGAACTGGACGCATAGGACCTCCATTGAGGTGAGCGGGGAGCAGTGCCCGGTGACCGGTAACCGCTCACCGGTCACTGGTCACTGGCGCCATCACCTGCCCTGCCAGCTCGGGGCCCTTCTCGCCCTCACCGAGCCGTCCCATGACCACGTCGGGGTCGTGCTCGAAGAAGAGCCACCAGCCCTCATCCAGCGCCTCGCGAACCAGCTTGCGCTTCGATTCCAGGGTACGGAGCGGCTCAAGATCGTAGCCCATGATCCAGGGAAGCGGGAGGTGGTGTCGGGTCGGCATGACGTCGGCCAGGTAGAACAGGGTGTCGCCCTCGCTCCGGACCAGCACACTCTGGTGGTAGGGCACATGCCCCGGAGTGACCCGCACCGCGATCCCCGGCAGCACGTCCACGTCTCCGTGGAGCAGCTTCCACCGCCCCGCCTCGGCCACCGGCTCGAAGTTGGGGGGGAGATAGGAGGCCCGGGTCCGCTCGTTGGGGTGCCGGGCGAAGTCCAAGTCCCCTCCCTGCACCAGGTAGATCGCGTTGGGAAATGTCAGACGGATAGTGAGGACGGACGGACGGTTCTTTCCGTCCCCACTGTCCTCACCGTCCCCTCCGTCCACCCAGGTGTTCCCTCCAGCATGGTCGAAATGAAGATGGGTATTGATGACCCATTTCACGTCCTCGGGGGCGTGGCCCGCCTCGGCAAAGGCCGCCTCGAGCTGGGTGCGTCCCCCGGGGCCCGGGTTGTGGACCCCGTAGATATCGCAAAACTTGGCGTCCTCCTTGTTGCCCAGCCCAGAGTCGATGAGCACCAAGCCATCGGGGTGCTCGATGAGAAGGCACCGCATAGCCAATGGAATGCGGTTCCGCTCGTCCGGCACGAACCGTTTGGCCCAGAGCGGCTTAGGCACGACGCCGAACATCGCGCCGCCATCAAGTCGTTGCGTACCAGCCTCCAAGGCGTGGCAGCGGAAGGAACCCAGCGTGAAAGTGTGGATAAGAGACATAAAATCCTCACCTACTCGTGCGGCAAGGCTGAGCGCTTGGCCCGCTTGCCGCGGCGCTTTTGCGGCCCCTGCAAGACTTCCAGGTCGGACAGGGTCCGGGCCCCGGTGTCCCGGGCCAGGCCCATCAGCCGGTGGAGCAATTGGGCGGTGACCAGCGCGTCTCCGGCGGCGCGGTGGCGGGCCGGGTTCTCGAACGCGAAGAAGTATGAGAGGGCCCCCAGCGAGCAGGAACCCACCGAGGGCACCAGCCGCCGGGCCAACCGCACGGTGCAGAGCCGGGGCCCGTCCAGCCGCACGTCTCTGGCCCGGTGGAGCTCGGATGACACGAAGCCCCAGTCGAACCGGGCGTTGTGGGCCACGAAGATCCGCCCGGAGAGCGTGTCGAGCACTCGATCGCACACCTCCTCGAAGCGGGGCGCGGCGCGGACCATGTGATCGGTGATGCCGGTGATCGAGCTGATGAAGCCGGGGATCGGCCGCCCGGGGTTGATGAGCGACTCGAAGACCAGCTCGCGCCGCTCCCCACATACCAGCACCACCGCGATCTCGGTGATCCGGTCGTCCAGCCTGGCGCGCATGCCGGTGGTCTCGACGTCGACCACGGCAAAGGCGCACTCCTCCAGCATTGGGGCGCCCCGGGCCGCGGCCACCAGGCTCCAGGCCCCGTCGACCAGCCGGTGCACCCGGGGGTCCGCGCCCAGCAATGCCGCCGCGAGCCGCTCGGCCACCACGGCGGGCGCGTTGGAGAGTCCCATCACGTGGGTGGCGAGCCACTCCGCCGGCCGCGCACGTTCCGCCATAGCGAGCAGCGCGCGCTCCACGATGGTGGACGCCGGCAGGGCCGCGAGGCCGCCGGTCATGCCTCGCCCCGCCGGATCGGGAGCGTCATGCAGCGGGGGCCGCCGCCGCCCCGCACCAGTTCTCCCCCCTCGATGGTGATAGCGGTGCGGCCGCTGGGCAAGTTGCGCTCGGCCAGGAACTCGGCGCTCTGGGTGATACCGAACCCGGCGAGCTCGAGCTGGCGGAGCGTCTCCTCGTTCCGGGCATAGCTCACGATCACACCGGGCGCGGTCGCGAGGAAGTTGCAGCCCGAGGCCCACTGCTCCCGCTCCTGGGAGAGCCGCCGGCTGCCGCCCGCGAGTACCGGCTCCATCGGCAGGGCCACCTGGGCCAGCGCGGAGAAGATGTCGGGCATTTCCCGCACCCCGGTCTCGCCATGGCGGCGGTGCAGGATGGTGAGGCGCTCCGGGCCCACGAACGCCGGCGGATAGACCACACAGAGCTCGCGGTCGATATGCGTGAAGAGCATGTCGAGGTGGATCGCGGTGGGGTTGGCCGGCATGACCACCACGATCACGTCCTTGACGCCGGCCTTCTCGAACACCGAGTCGGAAAGCTGGTCGAGCGCGCCGGGAGAGGAACGTTCGCTGAAGCCCACCAGCAGCAGGTCGTCGCGCAGCACATGCACATCGCCGCCCTCCAGGGTGTAGTTGCTGCGGCGTTCCTCGGAGCCGTCGTAGAGGATCCCGGCATTGGTGAGCGCCGGATGAAAAGAGAAGAGCGTCTTGATCAGCAGCTCCTCGGTCCAGCGCACTCCGTGCCGCATCGAGCCCACCACCGCGTGGCCGCCCACCACCATCCCGATGTCGCGGGGGAAGAAGAGATTGGGGAGCGGCGGGAGCACGAAGCCAGTTTCGTTCAGCGCCGTAGCGATCGGGCCGGGCACTTCCTCAGTGCCTTCGATGAGCATCTTGACGATGGCCCGGGGCGGCAGCCGGGAGAGCTGCTGGGCCAGCGGCTCCGATGGCACCACGTCCATGGTGCGGGAGATCAGGTACTCGCGCGCGTCGGGCCGGGCCAGCACCTCGGTAAGCAGGTCGCCGATCTCGTGCACCGTCGCGAACCGCTCCAGCACCGCCTTGAGGCGAGCGTGCTCCCGCGCCGAGACCTCGAGGCCAATCAGGTCGTCGTAGAGGTAGTCCTCCCGATTGCCCGGCGTGACCGCCTCGAGCTCCAGCCCGGGAGTATGCACCAGCACGGCCTCGAGGGGGCCTATTTCGGACGTGATGTTGACCGGGGGCATCTATACAAACTAAGGGTGAGCGGTAACCAGTGACCAGTGACCGGTGAGCGGCAGTTACCGGTTACCGGTCACTCGCTCCAAGGATATACGATAACGCTTCGAGCTCCAGCACCAGATTGACCGTCTTCACGGTCACATGCTCCGGCACCTGCAATTGCGCCGGGGCAAAATTGAGGATCGCGGTGACGCCGCACTGGACCAGCCGGTCGGCCACCGGCTGGGCCGACTCGGCGGGAGTCACTATCGCGGCGATGTCGGCGGGGTGTTCCTTGAGGTCCTTCTCCAGGTGCCCTACGTCCCGGACCACCAGGGCATCCCACTGCTTGCCGATCTTCCTGGGATCGTTGTCGTAAATGGACACCAGGTCAAACCCACGGGCCCGGAAGCCGCCGTACTGCACCAGCGCGCTGCCGATTTTCCCGGCTCCGACCACCACGACACGGTACCTGCGGGTGAGCCCGAGGATTTCGCGGAGCTGGCTCATGAGCTCGGGAACCAGGTAGCCGAGCCCCCGTTTCCCGAACGAGCCGAAAAAGGACAGATCCTTCCGCACCTGGGCAGAGGTCGCCCCTCCCCGGGCGGCCAGCGCCTCGGAGCTGACTGTCTTCGCCCCCTGCTCCTCGAACTCTTCGAGAAAGCGCAGATAGAGCGAGAGACGGCGAACGGTGGACTCTGCGATCTTGCGCATGATATGTGAAAGTTTTCACAAAGCTATCAACCTGTCCACCCCTGGTCAATGAGGGCACCAAGCAGTCGGTGAAAACCCTCGGGGGGGATGGTCTCCGCGCGGCTGCCGGGGATTAGTCCCGCCGTTCGGATGGCCGCGTCCACCCGATCCGCCGACCAGCCGGTGAGCTCGCGGAGCCCCCGCGTGAGTTGCTTGCGGCGGAAGCCGAAGAGCCCGACTACGAGCCGCCGGAAGCGGGGCAGCTCGTCATTCCGTACCAGGGGTTCCGCAAGCGGAGTAAGGCGAATGACCGCCGAATCCACCTTGGGGGGCGGGTGAAAGGCGCCGGCCGGCACGGCGAAGAGTTTTTCGATCCGGGCCACGGCCTGCACGCCGATACTCAACGCCCCGTAAGTCTTGTTCCCCGGCTTCGCGACAATTCGCTCGGCCACTTCCTTCTGTACCAGGAACACGATGCGCCGGGGACGCGGGGGGGCCAGCGCCCGATCGAGCAACGGCGTCGTGATGTTGTAAGGGATGTTGCCGGTGACCAGCAGATCGTCGTCGGGGCCGATTCCGGCCGCCTCGCGCCAGTCGAGCTCGAGCGCGTCGCCCTCGACCACCGTGACCTCCGGCAGGCGCTCTCGCACCAGCGGAACGAGATCGCGGTCCTTCTCGATGGCGACCACGCGGGCCCCCCGCGCGGTCAGCGCCTCGGTGAGGGCGCCCTGCCCCGGCCCGATCTCGAGCACCAAGTCGCCACGCGCCGGCCCGAGGGCGTCCGCGATGTGCGCGAGGATCGCGCGATGATGGAGGAAGTGCTGTCCGAAGCGCTTCCTGGGTTTCACGGCCTAGAGCCGGAGCACGAGCAGGGTGCGGTCGTCGGCGGGGTTCGGCGCGAAAGCGTCGGCCTCGGCCAGCACCTCGGCCACGATGCGCTCGGGCTCAAGGTTCCGCCGGCAGGAGATCGCCGCGAGCAGCCTCGCCTCGCCGAAACGCTCGCCGGCGTCGTTGCCAGCGTCCACCAGTCCATCGGTCCAGACGCAGAGCAGGTCGGCGCCCTTTTCCCAGGGCAGGGATTGCACGCCGATTTCGGTCGAGCCCGCCAGGCCGAGCGGCGGCGCGGTGGCGTCGAGCCGCGCGGGAGGGCCGCTCGCGGGAATCCGGAAGGCGTAGGGGTGTCCCGCGCTGGCCCACACCACCCGCCGGTTGATCGGATCGAGAATTCCGTAGAAGACGGTGAGATAGGTATCCGATGACGCCAGCTTGGCGGCGATGCTGTCGCGGAGCTCGGCCAGCGTGATATCGGGCGTCGTGGCGGCGGAGGCGTGGATACCTGCGGCCGACATCACCGCGGCCATCACCAGCGCGGCGGCGAAGCCGTGGGAGGAGACGTCTCCCACCATCACGCCCACGAGTCCCCCGCCCAGACGGTTGAAGGTGTAGAAGTCGCCGCCCACCTGCTCGGCGGGAAGGCAGCGGACCGCCACCACCGCGTCGCCCTGGAGCACCGAAGGCGCGGGCAGCAGCGAAAGCTGAAGGTGGTGGGCCAGTTCCAGCTCATCGTGCAGCCGCTGCTGCTCCCGCTCCTTGGCCACCAGGCGGGCCAGCTCGATCGCGGCGCCGATCTGGTTGGCGGCGGCGGAGACCAGCTTCAAATCGGTGGCGCTGAAGCGCCCGCCGTGCATTCGGTCGGTAAGATTGATCACCCCGATGCAGCGGGACACCCCGCCGGGCGGCTGGTAGGAAATCGGCACGCTCATATAGGCGCCGCCGCGATAGCCCCTCGCGTCCGGTGCCGCGGAGCCCCGCTCGGCCACGCCGACCAGGGAGCGCGCCTCCCGCACCACCCGGGCGGCGATAGAGCCGGGATCGTCGAGGGGAATGTCGGTCGCCTTCGTGGCATCGAATCCTTGCGCGGCCACGGTGTGGAGCACCCTGGCCTCTTCCTCGAGCACGGCGATCGAGGCGCGGCCCGCGCCGACGACATCGCTCACCGCGCGGAGGATGGTCTCCGCCGCCTCGGTGAGCTGCACGGTATGGCCCAGCACCTCGCTGATGGTGTAGAGGAGGTCCAGCTCTTCGTACCGGGTGGCCAACTCGAGGGAAAGCTGGGTCGATTCGCGGTCGGCGCGCACGAACATGCCCAGGAGCCCGAGCAGCGCCTCGCCCCCGCGGCCCGGGAGCGACTCCAGCCAGAATTCGGTTTCCGGCTCGACCCGGCCCAGCCACCGGGCGCCGTCGGGAGTCTCGATCACACCGGCGTGGTGGGGGATGTCGAGCGCCCAACCGGGATCATCGCCGATGGCCACGCGGAGGCGGCCCGACAGAACGCGCCAGAGGCGGGGGCGCAACTCGGATGCGCCTCCGATGGCATCGAGGACGGGATGGAGCCGCTTCAGGAGCGCGGCAGCGTCATCCAGATAGTATTTCCTTGTTCATTGAATTCGACTCGGTCGGCCAGATTCCGGATCAGGAAGAGGCCGCGACCGACCGAGCGGCCAAGCGCGCCGGGCGCGGTGGGATCGGGTACCACACGGGGGTCAAAGCCGGGGCCGTCGTCGGTGACTTCGAGCCGGATGGTCTGGCCGGTGAGCTCCGCCCCGATCCGCACCGAGCGCGACGGATTCCCGCCCACCCCAAAGAGAATGCTGTTGGTGAGTGCCTCGGCGAGCAGCACGCGGAGGCGGAAGCCGGTTCGCTTGCAGGGCGCCGCGCCCGCGAAGCAATGTCGCGCCATCAACTCAACGGCGTCTTCCACGAAGCGCACGTCGGCCGGAACCTCGATCATGACCGAGATGGTCCGGGCGGGATCTCCTTCCGCCGAACGCCGGACGCAGAGCCGCAGCGGGGAGGCGACGGTCTCGTCCACGTCAGAACCCGTCCAGGGCTTCCTCGGCCGAAGCCGCGATATGGAACAGCGTATCGAGCTTGGTGAGCTCGAAAAGCACGCGAAGATCCTCGTTGAGCCCCGCGATGCGGAGATCGCCGTTGGCCTCGCGGACCTTCTTGGAGAGGGTGACGAGGGCGCCGAGCCCGGACGAATCGATGTAGCCGGTACGGCTGCAATCGACCAGGAACTTGCGCTCACCGCGGTCCAAGCCGTCCTGGACCAGGGTCTTGAGCTCCTGGCGATTGCCGACGATGAGCTGGCCGTCGATTTCCAGGATGGCCACTCCCGCCGCGTTGGTCCGCTTGGTGAAACCCATTCCGTCTCCTCCCTCAGGTCGCTGCCGTGCCGGCTGCGAGGACGGCCAGGGCGGCCGTCCCGACCAGCTCATCTACCTCGGAATCTTCCGCCACGCCGGCCACTGTTCCGGGCGGGCCCAGCAGGAGCGGCCCCAGGAGCAGGGCTCCGGCCAGCGCCCGAACCGTCCGCGCCGCGAGGTGCCCTGACACCCCACCGGGAAATATGAGAACGTCGGCCCGGCGGCGAAACCTCGCAGCCGGATCGGCTTCCGCCATGATGCCCGGGTCGATCGCCTTGAGGTGGTCGACTGCCTCCGCCCCGGCGCCGTTCTCTTCGCACTGGGGCGGGCCGCCGAGGAACGCTACGCGAGCCGGCCCATCGGAAAGGCGCGCGTGGGTATGGGCCACCGCCCTGGCCAGCCGGGCCTGCGCGGGCGGAGGCCGCTCGCCTGGCACCGCGCAGTCGGCGAACCCCACCAGGCTTCCGTCGGAACAGAGGAGCCAGGTTGCCGAGTGGACCGGACCACCGTCCATGGGAGCGCCCAGGGTCCATGCAGCGGCTTGGGTGAGGTCTTCCTGCGAGACGCCGGGGCCGGCCATGACCGCGTCCACGTCTCCCAGCGCCAGAAGCCCGCAGGCAAACCGCACCGGATCTCCCGCCAGGTCGAGCGCATGAATGCCGTCGCGTACCCGGTTCGGCTCCCGGGATCGGAGCAGGAGCGCCACCGAGTTGAGCCGGAGGTCGCCTTCCGGGCGCCGCGCGCCGGTTCCCACGACCTCCACCCCCCCGATTCCCGCCTGCGCCAGCCGGGCGGCGGCTTGTTGAAGCCTCGGTACATCACCGCCCGCGAGGAGCAGCCGGGCGGGACGGCGCGCGGCGCGCTCGAGCAGGGCGGCAACGCTCACGGTCGGAAGCGGCGCTTGAGCGCGTCGGCCACGCCGGGGTGCACCAGAGCGCTCACATCCCCGCCGTACCGGGCCACTTCCCGCACCAGGCTCGAGCTGATGTAGGAAAGTCCCTGCCCCGGCACCAGGAAGACGGTTTCCAGACCCGCGTTGAGCTGCCGGTTCATCAACGCCATCTGGAACTCGTATTCGAAATCGCCGACGGCGCGAAGACCGCGCACCAGGATTCCCGCGCCTACGCGCTTCGCGTAGTCCGCCACGAGACCCTCGAACGACTCGAACTCGATGCGGTGATCGTCGCCGATGGTCTGCCGGAGCATCTCCAGCCGCTCCTCCGGGCTGAACAGCGGCTGTTTGGCCGCGTTGACCGCCACGGCCACGATCACCCGGTCGGCGATTAACAGACTCCGCCGGATCAGGTCCTCGTGCCCCCGCGTGGGCGGATCGAAGGAGCCGGGATACAGGGCGATGCGCGTCATGAGGCGTGACAGAAAGTAAGGGCGATATCGCCGTAACGCCGGATCTCGTCCCCGCCGACCGTCATCTGGACCGGATGCTCGACGGCCAGAAGCCGGGTGAAGGGCCGGGCGCGGAAGGCCTCCACCAGCCGCTCGGCGAAGGGAATTGTGTAGGGCGGATCGGCGAGGACGATATCGAAGGCGCCGGGCTTGATGCGCTCGACGAAGCGCATCGCGTCGCCCCGGTGCAGCGTGGCCCTGTCGCCCACACCGAGTGCATCGACGTTGCTCCTGATGGCGGCCAGCGAAGGGGCGGCCAGCTCGACGAAGGTGGCGTGAGCCGCTCCGCGCGAGAGCGCCTCCAGACCGAGCGCCCCGCTTCCCGCGAAGAGATCCAGCATCTTGGCCCCGATGAGGCGGCCGCCCAGGATGCTCATCCAGGCCTCACGCACCCGGTCGGCGGTAGGCCGCACCCGTGAATCGGCGGGCACCGTGAGCCTGCGGCCGCGAAATTCTCCGGCGATGATCCGGGTCACCGCGCAACGCCGTCCCCTGCCCCAAGGGCGTGCGGTGCCAGCGAGAGCACCCGGGCCTGGAGCGAGGTCTGCCCGCGGAATTCGTTCAGCTCGAGCCGGAACGTGGCGTCCACCGGGCCCTCGCCGAGGTCTCCGAGGCGGTCGGCCATGCGGAAGGCGATGGCGCCGAGCGATCCATCGGGGCCCAGCAGCGTCCCTCGCAGGTGATTGACCCCAACCACCTGCCGCCGGGTAAGGTCCACGGCGCGCACGCCGAACACCGGGGCCGGGTTGCCCATACCGCACGGCTCGAGATGGCGGATCAACCGCTCCAGCTCGTCGGTGGCCAGCGCCAGCGGAATCTCGATGTCGACCCGCTGCTCGGGTCCCAGGTCCTCGGGACGGAGCTGCTGAGCCGCGACGCTCTCGAAACGCGCCTTGAATTCGTCGAACCGTTCGCGGCGCACCGTGATGCCCGCGGCCATTCGGTGTCCGCCGTAGCGGACCAGGAGGTCGGCGCAACGACCCAGCGCGCCGTGCAGGTCGAAGCGGGAAATGCTCCGCCCCGATCCCTTTCCCACCTCGCCGTCGAAGCCCACCAGGAACGCCGGGCGCCCGTAACGCTCCACCACGCGCGAAGCCACAATGCCAACGACGCCCGGGTGCCATCCTTCGGAACGGAGCACAATACCGCAGCGGCTGTCGAGGCCGCCCGCCGCTTCCACTTGGGCGATCGCCTCGTCGAGGATTCGCTGATCGAGTCCCTGGCGCTCGGTATTGAGCAGCTCGAGCCGCTGCGCGAGCGCGCGCGCCTCGTCGGGATCGTCGGTGAGGAGGAGCCGGAGCCCGTCGGAGGACTCTCCGATCCGGCCGGCGGCGTTGAGCCGGGGCGCCAGGATGAAACCCACTTGCCCGGCGCGCAGCTCTCCCCCGGCGAGCCCGCTCGATTCGATCAGCGCACGGAGCCCGACCCAGCGGGTTTCCTTCAGCAGGCGGAGGCCATGCCGCACCAGGATGCGATTCTCACCGGTGAGCGGCACCACATCCGCCACCGTGGCGAGCGCCACATAATCGAGCAGATGAAACGGCAGCGACGCGGGAAGGCCCAGCGCGGGAACCAGCGCCTGCACCAGCTTGAATGCGATGCCGGTGCCACAGAGGATGCCCATGCCCGATTCGTCACCGGGCTGCTGGGGATCGACCACCGCGGTGGCGCGAGGCAGCGCCGGCCCGGGAAGGTGGTGATCGGTCACCACCACGCGGATACCGCTCGCCTCCGCCTCGGCGACGGTATCGACGGCGGTGATGCCGCAGTCGCACGTCAGGATCAGGCTGGCGCCGATGGAACGGGCATGGGCAAGGCCGGCGGGACCGAAGTCGTATCCGTCGCGGAGCCGGTGGGGGACGAACGCTTCGGCGCGGGCGCCGCCGATCCGGAGCGCGCGGGTGAGCAGGGCCGAG
>JAYUAL010000509.1:0-6555 GCA_043741355.1 Gemmatimonadales bacterium
GAGTTTCTCACCCGACGGCCCCTCCCGGAGCGGGTGCCGCGGAAAGAGTTCGTCGCGCTGGGCCTCGAGCTGCTGGCGGAGCCGGACGAGTCGTCCGGAGGCAACACCGGATGCTGATCCGGCGCCTCCACCTGGTGAACTTCCGCCAGCACGCCGACACGGTGCTGGAGTTCGAACGCGGGCTTACCGGCATCATGGGTCCCAACGGGGCGGGGAAGAGCACGCTCCTCGAGGCCATCGCGTGGGCCATCTACGGCACCGAGGCGGCCCGCGGCCGAAAGGATACGCTGCGCCGCCGCGGCGCGCCGCCCCGGTCGCGGGTGGAGGTGGAGCTGGATTTCGAGCTGGGGGCCCACCGGTACCGGATCGTCCGCTCGCTGGCCAGCGCCGAGCTGTTCCAGGACGGTGAGCCGAATCCGATCGCGAACAGCCTCGCCACGGTTACCGAGCGGGTCACCCATTTGCTGGGAATGACCCGGGACGAATTCTTCCGCACCTACTTCACCGGGCAGAAGGAGCTGGCCATCATGGCGCAGATGACGGCGCCGGAGCGGGCCCAGTTCCTGAGCCGGGTGCTGGGATACGAGAAGCTCCGGCTGGCGCAGTCGCGCCTCAAGGAGCGGCGGAGAATCGCCCAGGCCACGCTGGAGGCCAGAAAGCTCGAGGTGGCCGATCCGGTTCGGCTGCAGCAGGAGGAAGAGCTCGCCGCCGACCGGCTCCGCGTGGCCGAGCACGCGTCGGCGCGGCTCGCCGCCACCCATCGGGCCGCCGCCGCGGAGCTGGCGGCCCTCAAGCCGGAGGCGGAGCGATGGGAGGCGCTGCATCAGACGGTGCTCTCGCTCGAGGGCGACCTCAAGGTGGCGGAGCATGGCGCGGTCACCGCGAGAGAACAGCACATCCGGCTGGACCGGGAGCTGGCCGAGGCGCTGGGCGCGAAGTCGCGGCTCGACGAGCTCGCGCCGCTGCTCGCGCCGCTGCCGGGGCTCAAGGCGGAGCGTGACGGGCTCGATGCCGAGCGGGAGGCTGCGGGAGGGCGACGCAGTCTCGAGGCCCGCCGGACCGAGCTGATTCGCCAGATCGAGCGAGTGGATCGCCGGCTCGGCGAGCTTCCGCCGGGTGAGGAGCTGGCCCGTATCCTGGCCGCGGGAAGCGAGGTTCAAGTGGCCCACGCCCGCCTGGCGCAGGAGGCCGAGGTGCGGCGGACCGCCTGGGTCCGCGAAAAACAGGACGCCGAAACCCAGCGCAAAAACCTCCTCGCCGAGCATGAGGACCTCCGGGAACAACGGATTCGCCTGGAAACGGCCGGCCGGGACGGGAAGTGTCCGACCTGCGGTCGTCCACTGGGCGACGGATACGAGAACGTGCTGGAGCTGCTGATCGGTCAGATCGACGATGTGGAGTCGAAGGGCAGGTTCTACCGCCAGCGAATCGAGCAGCTCCAGGTGGAACCGGCCGATCTGCTCGACCTGGTCCGACAGCGCGATCTGCTGGAGCAGGAGGGCCGGGATCTCACCGGGATGGCCGCGGGGCTGGAGCAACAGGCGGCCGAGCGGGTGCGGCTGGGCCAGGAGCGGATCGGATTCGCGGCAAAGGTCGCCGAGCTGAGCGCCGCCATCAGCGCGGCGCCAGAGAGTTATGACGAGGCGCGGCACAGCGTGGTGAAGCAGCAGATCGCGGCGCTGGAGTCCGACGCGCTGCTGGCGGAGCGGCTCCGGGCGTCCGCCGAGCGGGCCGAAGACCTGGTGGCCCGCGCCGCGCTGGCGGAGCAGGATCTTTCGCGCCGCGAGGTGGCGGTCAATGCCCTCCGGGATCGACTGGCCGGGCTGGGCTGGTCGGCGGAGGCGGCCGACGAGATCCGGACCCGCCGCGGCGCCCTGGAGCGCGCAGTACAGCAGGCGGAGGTGGAAAATGCCCGTGCCGCGGGCGAGCTCACCGGCGCGCTGGCCCACCGGGCCGAGGTCGCGCGCCGGCGCGAGGACCGGGAGCGGCGCGCCGGGGAGGTGCAGCGACTGAGCGACGGAATCTTGCTGCAGCACGAGCTGGATCGCGCCCTGGGAGATCTCCGCAACGAACTCAACGACGATCTGCGTCCCGCGCTCTCGGAGCTGGCATCCGGGTTTCTCGATATAATGACCACCGGTCGCTACACCGACCTCCAGCTCGACGAGGACTACATCGCGACCATCGTCGAAGAAGGGGAGCCCAAGCCGGTGATTTCCGGCGGCGAGGAGGACGTGGCCAACCTTGCCCTCCGGCTCGCCATCAGCCAGATGATCGCCGAGCGCGCCGGACAGCCCCTCTCGCTGCTGGTCCTGGACGAGATTTTCGGCTCGCTCGACGAGGAACGCCGGAGCGCGGTAGTGAATCAGTTACACATGTTGACCGATCAGTTCCCCCAGATCATCCTGATCACCCACATCGAATCGGTGCGGGACGGCTTCGATCGGGTCATCCGCCTGACCTACGACGTCGAGCAGCGCATCTCGCGCGCCGTCATGGAGACCCGCGATGCCGCGTGACGGGCTCATCGGCCCCGACCGCGCAGTACCCACCGAGATCGATCGGATCAACCGGGTCTTCTCGGAGGCGTTCACCGACCGCTACCAGCGCGACGGCCTCTCCGGAGTGCGGGTGCCGCTGCTCAATCCCGAGATCTGGCGGTTCGCGATCGCGACCGCCGGCGATGGAGCACTGGTCTGGCGTGACGGTTCCGGCGCGATCGCCGCATTCAACATGGTACACCGTTCGGGGGCGGAGGGATGGATGGGGCCGCTTGCGGTGCGGCCCGACCGTCAGGGCCGCGGCCTGGGGCAGGCCATCGTGCGCGAGGGGATCCGCCGCCTCGAGGACGAAGGCGCGCGGATCATCGGGTTGGAAACGATGCCACGGACGGTGGATAACATCGGATTCTACTCGCGCCTGGGGTTCCGGCCCGGGCACCTTACCGTGAGCGTGACCCGCGTGCTGAACGGAGCCGGCGCGCCGCCGGCGGAGCAGTTTCCGCCGGGGTCGAAAGAAGAGATCCTGACTCGATGCCGCGGGCTCACCGAGTCGCTGGCGCCCGGGGTGGATTTTTCCCGGGAAATCGAGCTCACCCTGGGGCACGATCTGGGCGGAGTGACCCTCGTCGTCGAGCGAGGCACTGCGTCGGCCTTCGCCTTATGGCACACCGCTCCGCTGGCGGAGGGCCGTTCCGGAGACGAGGCCCGAGTCCTCAAACTCGCCGCACGGGACCTCGCCGCCTTCCGCCGCCTGATTCCCGCGGTCGAGTGCGACGCGGCGAAAGCGGGGGCCCGCCAGGCCACGCTCCGCTGTCAAACGGCCTACACCTCGGCGTACGAAGTGTTGCTCGACGCCGGCTACGTGGTGCACTGGACCGATCTCAGAATGACACTGACGGGACGGCCGGAATTGCCGGCCAGGGATGGCGGGGTGCTGTTTTCGAATTGGGAGATCTGAACGGCAGGGAGCGGGGAGCGGGAAGTTACCGCTCCCCACTCACCGGCCTCAACGCCCACCACCGGATCCACAGCACCGCGCCCACCGCGAGCAACACGTGCACCACGCCCAGTCCGACGGGCCGGATGAACACCAGCGCCGCCCACAAGACCAGGCACACGATGGATGCGAGCAGGCTGGGAGCCACGAAGTTGCCTTTCTCTGTTGACGCGATTTGTCGGCTTCCCTATTATAGCAATGTCGGGTGACGGCTGGGAGACACGTCACTGAGCCAACAGGTCCGATAGAGGGCCCAGATACTGTTGCCGATGTCACGCCCCTCGGGGGAAGGCAGACGCGATGGCGAGGGCGCCGAACATTCTCTTCGGGCTTCAGTTACCCTCCCGGCCGCCACTCGACACCTGGGCGCCGACCAGCATAAGCCGGGTCGGCGCCTTGCTTTGTCTCCTGCGCAAGGTTTCGGATGCCGCGCTGCGTGGTCGCCCGCCGTCTGCACTTCAACGCCGCACACCGGCTTCACAATCCGGCGCGCTCCGATGAGTGGAACCGGGAAACCTTCGGCCCCTGCAACAACCCGAACTATCACGGCCACAACTACGAGTTGGACGTGCTGGTGGAGGGAGAAATCGACCCCGACACCGGCTACGTGGTGGACGTTGCCATTCTGAAGGGACTGGCCGAAGAGCTGGTCGTGGCACCGCTCGATCACCGCAACCTCAACCTCGACGTGGCGTGGTTCCAGAATCGGCTCGCCTCGGCCGAGAATATCGCCGTATTCTGCTGGGAACAGCTCGCGCCGCGGATCCCGCGCGGCCGCCTGATTCGCATCCGCCTCTGGGAGACCCCTCGCAACTACGTGGACTATGAAGGGAAATAGCTTCAAGGCCGAGGTCCGGACCATTCTCGAAAGCCTCGGGGAGGATCCCGAACGGCAGGGCCTCAAGCGGACCCCGGAGCGGGTGGAAACCGCGCTGCGCTGGCTCACCCGAGGCTACGACATGTCAGTCAAGGACGTCGTGGGAAGCGCAGTCTATGAGGAAGCCCACGAGGCGATGATCCTGGTGCGCGACATCGAGATCTATTCCCTCTGTGAGCACCACATGCTCCCGTTTTTCGGCCGGGCCCACGTGGCTTACATTCCCGACGGGCGCATCATCGGGCTCTCCAAGCTTCCTCGCATCGTCGAGGTGTTCGCCCGGCGGCTCCAGGTCCAGGAGCGGCTTACCGATCAGGTTGCGGACGCCGTGATGGAGGTGCTGGCTCCCCAGGGGGTTGGGGTGGTCATCGAGGCGGCGCACCTCTGTATGATGATGCGCGGCGTCGAGAAGCAGAACTCCCGAACCGTGACCAGTGCGGTGCGGGGCCTGTTCCGAGACGACTCCCGGACCCGTTCGGAGTTTCTGCGCCTGGTGAGCACCGGCCGGCCGATGGAATGAATCAGCTGACCGGCCGGGTGGCGGTGATCACCGGCGCCTCGCGCGGCATCGGCCTGGCCGTGGCCACCGCACTCGAGGAGCTGGGCGCGAGAGTGGTCCGCGCCGCGCGGAGCTTGGCGCCCGCAGAATCCACCGCCCGGCTGGACATTCGCTGCGACGTCACCGACCCGGAACAGGTTGCGGCACTCGCCCAGCAGACCCGGAGCGTGTTCGGGGTACCCGCGGTGGTGGTCGGGAATGCCGGAGCCTTCATGCTGGCGCCGCTGGAGCAGACTCAGCCCGCTGATTTCACCGCCCAGCTTTCCGCCAATCTTGCCGGGCCCTTCCTCGTGGCGCGGGCGTTCCTGCCCATGATGAAGCAGGCCGGGGGCGGCCGACTCATCACGCTGGGGAGCATCGCCGATCACCGAGCCTTCCCGGACAATGCCGCGTACGCCGCGTCGAAGTTCGGGGTTCGGGGCCTGCACGAGGCTCTCCGGGAAGAGTATCGCGGCAGCGGCGTGCTCTGCACACTGGTGAGCCCCGGCCCCACCGACACCGCCGCCTGGGACTCGGTAGATCCCGACCGCCGCGAGGGCTTCATCCCGCGCTCCCGCATGCTCAGGCCGGAAGACGTGGCGGAGGCGGTCGTATGGGTGGCGAGCCGGGCCGGACACATTGATGTCGACTGGATACGTCTGGGCCCGGCGTGAGCGGTGAGCCGCTCCCCGCTCCCTGCTCACCGATGTTTATTGAGCTCACCGATCACCTCGCTTGTCCTTCCTCTCACGAGGAGCAGTTCCTGGTGCTCCTTCCTGAGCGGATGGAGGGCCGCCGAGTGGTGAGTGGCGACCTGGGGTGCCCGGTGTGCGGCAAGATCGTCAAGGTCGAGGAGGGGATCGCCGATTTCGGTGAGGCCGTACCTTCGGATGGCCGTACCGATCTCACCGCCGACGCGCTGGTCGCGTTCTTCGGCCTCTCCGGGCCCGGAGGCTATCTGGCCCTAGCGGGCGGAGTGACCTCGCTCGCCGATGAGCTCGCAGCCCTCGTTCCCGGCGTCCGCCTCGTGCTGGTGAACCCACGGGCCCTAACGCCCGACACCGAATGGGGCAGCGTACTTCGCTCGGCCCGCCTGCCCCTCAAAACCGGGAGCATGCGCGGCATCGCCGTCGGGGCGGACCTGGCCCGAGATCCGGCCTGGGTTGCCGAGGCGGCGCGGGCCCTGCTTCCCGGACTCCGCTTGGTGTCGGAGGGTGGTGAGCCACCGGAAGGCAGGGTGGAGGAGCTGGGGAGGGTAGGGGAGGTGTGGGTGGGAAAGGCGGGAGGCCGGTAGCTCGCTATCGCAGAATGATCCACGACGCCGCAGCAATGCTCCCCGCCATCGGAATCGTCAAAACCCAGGCCCACACAATCCGGGTCGCGACACCCCAGCGAACCGCCGAGAGCCGGTTGGCGGCGCCAACCCCGATGATGGCGCCGGTGATCGTGTGGGTGGTACTCACCGGAACGCCGAGGGCGGAGGCGAGGAAGATCGCTCCGGCGCCACCGGTTTCGGCGCAGAAGCCTCCGAAGGGCCGGAGCTTGGTGATTCGGGTGCCCATCGTCTTCACGATCCGCCAGCCGCCCAGCGCGGTGCCGAGCGCGATGGCGCTATAGGCGGCCATCTCGACCCAGAAGGGAA
>JAYUAL010000510.1:0-2772 GCA_043741355.1 Gemmatimonadales bacterium
GGCATGGAGGAGCCGACCCGGCGCGCGGAAATCCGGCTGTTCGCCGCCGCGGTGCTGCGGCACCTGCCCGAAGAGCCGGTCCAGCCGGTACCCCTGGGCCTGGTCCATCTCGCCAGCGATGCCGACGTCGTGACCGCGTTGCGGATGGACACCTACACCGAAGGCGAGTCGCCCACCGGCATTCCGGTCGGAGTTTATGCGGCCGGCGGACTCGAGGCACCGGTGTACGTCGACGCCGATTTCCTCCTGGGACCCGAGGCCGCCCACCTGAACATCTCGGGGGTCTCGGGCCTGGCCACCAAAACCAGCGCCGTGGAGTTCCTCCTCACCAGCATCTTCCAGCGCTTCCCGGCCCAGAAAGGCAGAATCGCGGCGGTCTGCTTCAACGTGAAGGGACCCGATCTCTGCTTTCTCGACCAGCCGGCTCCGCTGGGTGAGGAGGACAAGCGGCTCTATGCGCGGCTCGGCCTCACCCCAAAAGCCTTCGCGCCGGTGCACTACTACGCCCCGTACAAGGCCGACGGCGTCAATCTCAACACGTTGCGCACTCATGAAGCACTCCAGGAGAATACCGAGCCCCTGCTCTGGGGACTCCGCGAGGTGCTCGACTACGCCGAGGTGCTGCTGAACCGGGACGATGTGGACGCCAAGGCCGATGCGTTCATCGACTTCCTGGCCGAGCGGGTGGTCGGCCGGGAGTACGAGGACAACAGCCTCGGCAGGAAATTCCACGTGAAGAGCTTCGCGGACCTGGACGAATTCTTCCGGGCCATTTTCGCGGTGCTCGAGGAGGCCGGCCGGGGCGGCGAAGTCTGGCGCACCCATCACATCGCCACCATCCGGAAAATCCGGAATCGCCTCGGCAACATCAGCACCCGCTCCAAGGGCCTGGTCACCGACGACGGTGATGTAAACGACCTGCCCTGGGGCGGGTTCGAGGACCGCGGTCTTTACGTCGTGGACGTGGCCGGGCTCGACCCGCTGGCCCAGGATCTGGTGTTTGCCCGGCTGGTGTCCCGATTGCGCGAGCATCTCGAGCGCCGGGACCTCGGCGTCGAGCACGTGGTGGTGTTCGTGGACGAGCTCAATAAATACGCGCCAGCGGAGGGACCCGATACCTACGTGCGGAAGATGCTGCTCGACATCTCGGAGCGGGGGCGCTATCTCGGCCTGGTGCTCTTCTCGGCGCAACAGTTCCGCTCCCAGGTGCAGCGGCGGGTGGTGGGCAACGCCGGCACCACGCTGATGGGCCGGATGGATTCCGATGAACTCGCGCTGCCGGGGTATTCCACCATGAGCCCGGCGACCAAGGCCAAGCTGGCCGCGCTGCCCAAGGGCGAGCTGCTGGTCCGGCACCCCCACTTCACCCAGCCGATCTTCGTGCGGTTCCCCCGGCCGGCGGTCCTCTCCGGCCGCGAAGGGGTCGAGCGTTTCCCCCCGGCGGTCGAGCTCCCCTTCGTCGAGGCGGTGAGCCGCCGGCTCAGGGTACTCGACCCGTCGCTCGCCTCGGCGAAAATCCAGGACGTGGTGGCGGGGCGGCGCGAGGGCGACGTCCGCAAGGCGCTCAACGCCACGTTACGGGCCCGGCCCGACCAACCATTTCCATTTTTCGTGAAGTGTCTCGGACGGGAGGTCAAGGCCGAGACGGCCGCGCCGAAGCCGGGGATTCGCCCGGTGCGGACCAGCGCGGATCCGTATTGACCGTGAAGATCGCCCACCTCGCCGACCTGCACCTCGGCTTCCGGCAGTACCACCGTCAGACCCCGGGCGGCATCAATCAGCGCGAAGCCGACGTGGCCAATGCGTTTCGCGTCGCGGTGGACGGCGTGGTGGCGGCCCGCCCCGACGCGGTGATCATCGTGGGCGACCTGTTCCACGCCGTCCGGCCAACCAACTACTCGATCGTGTTCGCCTTTCGTCAGCTCCAGCGCCTCCGCGAGGAGCTGCCCAATGCGCCGGTCATCCTGATCGCCGGGAATCACGACACGCCCCGCAGCAGCGAGACCGGGTCGATTCTTCGGCTCTATGAGGAGCTGGGCATTCACGTCGCGGCCGAGGAATCGCGCCGGATTGCGTTCCCGGAGCTGGATCTGTCGGTGCTCGCGGTTTCGCACCCCGCGTGGTACGCGCCGGAAAAGCCGGTGCTCCATCCCGACGGGCCCGAGAAATACCAGGTGCTGGCGCTGCACGGCGAGATCGAGGGCCTGTACCCCTACGATCGGTCGTCAGTCGAATATGGCGGGGTGCTGCTCGACGTGGACGTTCTCAAACGGGAGCCTTGGAGTTACGTCGCGCTGGGCCACTATCACGTCCAGCACGAGGTGGCGCCGCGGATCTGGTACGCCGGCGCGCTCGACTATGTAAGCCCGAATCCCTGGGGCGAGCTCGCCGATGAGACGCGACTTTTTGTGAAAGGGAAGGGTTGGTTGCTGGTCGACCTCGAGAGCGGCGTGGTGCAGCGGATGCCGGTGAAACTGGCGCGCCCGGTGCATGACCTCCGCTGGCTCGACGCCAGCGACCTCTCCCCAGCCGAGGTGGACCGGGCCATCGGAGATGCGCTGGCCTCGTTGCCCGGGGGCATTGCCGACGCGATCGTGCGCCTGGTGGTCACCGAGATTCCCCGGCACGTCGTCCGGGAACTGGATCACGCCGCGATTCGGGCCGCCAAAGCGGCCGCCCTCCACCTGCATCTGGACTTCCGGCGGCCCGAATTGAATCGCGCGATCGGCGTCGGCTCGCCGGGCCGGCGGCAGACCCTTCCCGAGCTGGTCG